>CAMATG010000550.1 GCA_945860645.1 Candidatus Sulfopaludibacter sp. SbA3
AGAAGAACGTACGGTTCTTGCCGTTATAGAGTTTCGGGATGACGACGGGGCCGCCGACGGTGCCGCCGAACTGATTGAACTTGAACGGGGCGCGTTGGGTGCCGCTGCGATTGGCGAAAAAATCGTTGGCGTTCAGTTTTTCATTGCGCAGGAATTCGTAGGCGGAGAAGTGAAGGCTGTTCGTGCCGCTTTTGGTGACGACGTTGAAGACACCGCCGGCGGCGCGGCCGTATTCGGCGGAGAAGCTGTTGGTTTCCACCTTGAATTCCTGGACCATGTCGGGGTTGGCGTTGATGACGGGCTGGTTCTGGCTGGCGGCGGTGTTGGGTGCGCCGTCGAGGAGGAACTCGTTGGAGTTGGCGCGCTGGCCGTTGATGGAGTAGGCGACGGTGGAGATTTGATCGATGACGAGATTGTTGACGCCTTGCGAGTTTCGAACGCCGGGGACGAGCATGGCGAGGGCGTAGGTGTTGCGGCCGAGGAGGGGCAGTTCGGTCACCTGTTTGTTGCCGATGACCTGGCCGACGGTGGCGTTCTCGCTATCGAGCAGCGTGGCTTGCGCGGTGACTTCCACTGTCTCCGTGAGTGTGCCGACCTGCATGACGAGATCGAGGCGCGCCGTTTGTTGCACGGCTAGTTCAACGCCGGACTGCTTGAGCGTGGCGAAGCCGGTTTTGGTGATGGTGACGTCGTAGCGGCCGGGGGCGAGCGCGGGGAGGTTGTAGTAGCCATCGGCGGTGGACTCCGTGGCGGTGCCGATGCCGGTGTTGAGCGCGCGGACGGCGACCTTGGCCTGCGGGATGACGGCACCTGAAGAATCGGTAATCCGGCCCGTGAGGGTGGCCACCTGCGCATGGAGCGAGATGGCGAAGGAGGTGTAAACAAGCGCGCGCAGCAAGTTCATAACGTGAGTGTTCCCTAGCTGGGAATCCTATCACGGATGGCGCGAGCTACTTTGTCCGCAGGACGCTGATGAGGTTGGAGAAGCTGTCGGTCCAGATGCGGAAGCCGTCTGGCGCTTTCATATCCGTGCCGGCTTTGAGGTGCGATTCCTGGGCCTTGCGGGTGGCTTCGCTCGTGACGACGATCCAGGTGGAGCCGTAGCAGACTTCGTCGCTGTCGTCACGTTCGTCGGAGAATTCGAGGGCCACTTTGCCCGTCGCGTCCGCTCCGGTTTTGACGACGCCTTCGAGATCGAGATAGCGATTCGAGATGTGTACGGCCAGCATGCCGTCGGGGTTCAGATGGCGCCAGTAGAGCTCCATGGCCTCTTTGGTGAGGAGGTGGACGGGGACGGAATCACCGGAGAAGGCGTCGACGGCGAGGACGTCGAGCTTCAGGGGTTCCATGCGTTCGAGGCTGAGGCGGGCGTCGCCCAGGTGCACCTTGACGGCGGCGCGGGACTCGTTGATGAAGCTGAATTCGCCGCGGGCGAATTCGAGGACCATGGGGTTGATTTCGAAGATGTGATATTCGTCGCCGACGCGGCCGTAGGTGGCGAGCGTGCCGGTGCCGAGGCCGATGACGCCGACGCGCTGGGGCATGAATTCGTTGCGCGCGGTTATGGCGGTGCCGACGCCGCTTTCGCGGCAATAGTAGGTGGTGGCTTCGCGGCGCCGTTCGGGATTGAGGTATTGCTGGCCGTGGTTGATGACGCCGTGGAGGAGCTGGCGGACGCGAGTCTTTTCGTTGAAGTCGCCTTCGTCCTCGATGCGGAGGGTGCCGTAGAAGTTGCGCTGGACGACGCGGTAGCCGGAGAGGTACTTCTTCGTATCGTTGGTCCAGGCGCCACCGTAGACGCCGAGGAGGGCGAGGAGGACGGTCAGCACGGCGAGGCCTTTGCCTTTGAGGAGGAAGTCGCCGTAGCGGGCGGTGAGCGCGCCGAGCACGAGGGCAAACGTGAGCCACCAGCCGAACGGATATTCGTAGTAGGCGTTGAAGAGCATGGGCGCGACGAGGCCGACGAAGAGGCCGCCGAGGGCGCCGCCGACGGAGAGGGCGACGTAGAAACTGGTGAGGTAGCGCGGGTGCGGTTTCAGGCTGGCGAGTTCGCCATGGCAGACCATGAAGCAGACGAACATGGCGCCGGCGGTGGCGGCGATGCGCTGGACCATGGTGATGGCGGGCGCGCTGTCCATTTCAATCCAGACCACGAAGGCGAGCGAGACGGCGAAGAGCGGGAGCCAGAGCCAGCGCCAGTAGATCTTCTCCGTTTCAAACGTGAGGATGAAGGAGAGGAGATAGAGAACGAGGGGGACGATCCAGAGGAATGGGATGGAGGCGATGTCCTGCGTGAGGTGTGTCGTGACCGACAGCAGCAACACCGAGGGGCAGGCGGCGAGGCCGACCCAGAGCAGGCGGCGATTGATGGTGGGCGCCGGTTCCTGGGCCTCCACTTCTTCGGCGGAGGCGACGGGGGCGACATCGTCCTTCACGCGCCAGGCAACGCCGGCGCAGACGAGTACGAACAGCGCGTAGCCGCCGGACCAGATGTAGGCCTGGCGGGTGGAATCGAGCGCGGGTTCGACGAAGAGCGGGTAGCTGATGAGGGCGAGGAGGGAGGCGAAATTGGACAGGGCGAAGAGGCGGTAGGGCACGGCGCCTGAGTTGGCGCGGGCGTACCAGGCCTGCATGAGCGGGCCGGTTGTCGAGAGCAGGAAATACGGCAGGCCGATGGTGGCGGCGAGGAGGCCGAGGATGAGCAGGGCCGGATTTTCGGCGCCCTGCGGCTTCCAGGCGACGCCGGGGATGATGGGTAGCGCGAGCAGGCTGGCCACCAGCAGGCCGATGTGGGTCTGCGATTGGCGCTTGGAGGGCAGCTTGTCGTAGAGCACGTGGGCGTAGGTGTAGCCGCCGAGGAGGGCCGCCTGGAAGAACAGCATGCAGGTGTTCCAGACGGCGGCCGAGCCGCCGAACCAGGGAAGGATTATTTTGGCGATAATCGGCTGAACCTGAAACAACAGGAACGAGGACAGGAAGATGGTGAGCGCGTAAAGAGCCATCGGGCGGTGTCGTTATCTTCGCACGATAGCGAACAGATTAGAGAATGCGTCGGTCCATTCGCGGAAGCCGGGCGTGGGTTCGGTGAGTTTGGCGTTGGCGCGTAACTCCGGTGTGGCGGCGTAGCGTTCGGGGCTCATGACGAGGGCGTAATGGGAGACGTAGCACTCTTCGTCGCCTTCGGCCGGTTCGTCCTCAATTTCGACGGTGACTTTGCCGAGGCGTTTGGCGGCGGTGGCGACGACGGGAAGGAGGTTGAGGTAGTTGTTGGTGATGTTGACGACGAGAATGGCGTCGGGCTTCATGTGGCGGGCGTAGAGGTCGAAGGCCTCGCGGGTGACGAGGTGGACGGGGATGGAGTCGCCGGAGAAGGCGTCCATGAAGAGGAGGTCGAATTGCTGCGGCGCTTCGCGTTCGAGCGAGAGGCGGCCGTCACCGAGGACTTCGGTGATTTTGGCGGGCGTTTCGGTCATGAACGTGAAGTTTTTCTTCGCGATTTCGAAGACCTGTGGGTTGATTTCGTAGAGGCGGTAGTCGTCCTCCTTGCGGGCGTACCCGAGGAGTGCGCCGCAGCCGAGGCCGAGGATACCGACCTTGCGCGGGACGCCTTCGGTGCGAGCGAGCGAGGCGCGACCGGCGCCGGACTGTTTGCAGAAGTAGCTGGACGGGGTCATGCGGCGGGCGGGATCGAGGAGTTGCTGGCCGTGGTTGATCTGGCCGTGGACGAGTTGGCGGGCGGCACCGACCTGGCCCACTTCGCCGTATTTGGTGACATGGAGATGGCCGTAGAAGTTGCGGACGGCGAGTTCGACGCCACCGATCTCTCCCTTCTTGATTTTGACGTGCCAGGCTCCGTAGGCGCCGAGGGCGATGAGCATGGTAAGCAGCACCAGTTTCTGGCGCGTGGTGGAGAGACCTTCGCGGGCGATGACGACGACGGCGAGGGCGCCGGAGAGCCAAAGGCCGATGTTCAATTCGTAATAGGCATTGAAGAGAACGGGGGCGATGAAGCCGACGAAGAGGCCGCCGAGCGCGCCGCCGAGCGAGAGCGAGACGAAGTAGCCGGTGAGGTAGCGGGGGGCGGGTTTGAGCGCGGCCAGTTCGCCGTGACAGACCATGCAGCAGGTGAAGAGCACGGCGGCCGACATGGCGATATCTTCGGTGACGGTGAGCGACCAGTCCTCGCGGGCCAGAATCCTGGCGAAGGCGTAGAGCGCGGCGACGAGGGCCGGCATGAAGATGATGCGGCGGTAGGCTTTTGAGGTTTCAAAGCAGAGGATGAACGTTAGCAGGTAGACGGCCAACGGGATTACCCAGAGGAATGGGATGGCGGCGACGTCCTGCGTCATGTGGGTGGTGACGCCGAGCAGGAGGACGGAGGCGCAGGCGGCGAGGGAGACCCAGAGGACGCGGAGGCCGAATGTCGGCGCGGGGGCGGGTTCGGCATCGGCCGTTTCGGTATGCGGCGTGTCGACGGCGGCGAACTTCCAGGCGACCAAGCCGGCGAGCACGATGAAGAGCGCGTAGGCGCCGGACCATACCCAGCCCTGTTGCGGGACGCTTAAGTTGGGTTCGACCAGCACGGGGTAGGTGAGCAGGGCGGCGAGGGAGGCGGCGTTGGACAGGGCGAAGAGGCGCCAGGGGATGCCGGTTTTGGTTTCGCGGACGTACCAGGCCTGCAGGAGCGGGCTGGTGGTGGAGAGCAGGAAATAGGGCAGGCCGATGGTGGTGGCCAGCAGGCCGAGGATGCGGAAGATGGGGTCTTCGGCGCCGGTGGGTTTCCAGGTGACGGAGGGGAGAATGGGGAGGGAGAGGAGGCTGAGCCCGAGGAGGGCAAGGTGGACCTGGCGTTGGCGCTTTGCGGGTTGGGCTTGCAGCCAGTGGGCGTAGGTGTAGCCGCCGAGCAGGGCGGCCTGGAAGAACAGCATGCAGGTGTTC
>CAMATG010000551.1 GCA_945860645.1 Candidatus Sulfopaludibacter sp. SbA3
CACAAAAGCCGCCAGCAACGAATGAGCCCCCCGAAACCGCGGAAACAAAAACAAAAGGAACAACGAAGCCATATGCATCAACAGCAGCAGCCCCGCCGTCCACAGCAGCGACGCCACCACCAAACGGCCCCGCAACGAACCCATCAAACCCGGTACCCCAATCCCCGCACCGTCTCAATCAACCCCTCCCCCAACTTCCGCCGTAACCGCGCCACAAACACCTCCACCGTGTTCGAATCCCGCTCAAAATCCTGCGCATAAATATGCTCGGTCAACTCCGCCCGCGACACCACCCGCCCTGCGTGATGCATCAGGTACGACAGCACCCGGAACTCATGGCTCGTCAGCTTCACCGCCACGCCATCCACCGCAACCGCCGCCGTCCGCGTGTCGAGCGAAATAGACCCCCGCCGCAACTCCGGATGCGCCATCCCGCCCGCGCGCCGAATCAGCGCCCGAATCCGTGCCACAACCTCCTCCATCCGGAACGGCTTCACAACATAGTCATCCGCGCCGCTATCAATCCCCTCCACCTTCTCGTGCCAAGTCCCCCGCGCCGTCAAAATCAAAATCGGCACGCCAATCCCCGCCATCCGCCACCGCCGCACCAGCGTCAACCCATCCACCTTCGGCAACCCCAGGTCCAACACCACAGCGTCGTACGTCTCACTTTGAATCAGAAAGTCCGCCTGCTCGCCATCATGCGCGCAGTCCACCGTATAATGGGCCTCGCCCAGTCCCGCTGCCAACTGGGCCGCCAGCGTCCGTTCGTCTTCCACCACCAATATCCGCAATGACTCTGTTATAACGCAGCCAACCTGAACCGAACCTGAACAACGCGTTCATCCGCCGTTCAGCCATCCCAGCCCACAATCCCAACATGAACCCAAACGCTTCTCTCGACTTCGGCTACCCCTGGTGGCTCAGCTCCGGCCATCTGGCCATCGCCATTCCAGCCCTGGCTATGTCTGTCGTAGCCCACCTCCGCACCTGGGGCCGTTGGCCGCGCATCCTCCTCGGCCTCCTCGCCCTCTGGGCCACAACAGTCTTCCTGCTCATGCAGTTCGGCCTCCGCGTGAATCATGCCCCCGCCCTCCCCACGGAATCATTCCTAGCCAGCGGCACGGGCCGGGTGCTGGACATCGGAGCCGGCACCGGGCGCTCCACGATCATGGTCCTCAACGCGAGGCCCAACGCCACCGTAGTCGCCACCGACGAGTTCGGCGAATCGTTCAACCACCACTTCGGCCACACCGACACCCCCCAACAACTCCTGCAGCGGAACCTCGAAACCGCCGGCGTGTCCAACCGCGCCAAGGTCGAAACAGCCGACATGCGCAAACTCCCCTACGAACCGGCGAGCTTCGACGCCGTAGTCAGCGCCTACGCCGTAGACCACCTCAACCGCGACGGCATCACAAAAGCCCTGTCCGAAGTCCGCCGAGTCCTAAAACCCAACGGCGACTTCCTCCTAATCCTGGTCGGCAACGACCGTTGGGCCAAGTTCGCCTTCGGCCCCATGCTGACCCACGGAGGCACCCGCGGCCGCGACTGGTGGGCCGGCCGAACAAAGGAAGCAGGCTTCGAACTCCGCGAAGACGGCACCACCCCCGGCACCCTCTACCTCCTCCTCCGCCCCGTCAAACAATAGCAATATATTGGTGTCAGACACCTCATTTTTTTCCGTAAAACGTACCGTATGACGCAAAAAGGGCCACCCCGCAAAGGGTGGCCCTTTCCACAAACGAACCCAGGAAACTAGAGAACCGAATCCGTCCAGTTTTCCAGCAACTGCTTCACGCGGCCCGTGAACATATCGGCCAGCGCGCCATCAATCAGGCGGTGGTCAAACGTCAGCGCCAGGTAGCAGATGGAGCGAATGGCGATGGCGTCATTGATCACCACCGGCGTCTTCTCCACCGTGCCCACGCCCAGGATGCCGACGTTCGGCTGGTTGATCACCGGCGTCGCGAAAACGGACCCAAACGAACCGAAGTTCGTAATCGCGAACGTCCCGCCCTTCACCTCATCCGGCTTCAACTGCCGCGAACGCGCCCGCGCCGCCAGGTCGACGATCGACCGCTGCAACCCCGTCACGTTCTTCTCATCCGCATTCGCCACCACCGGAACAATCAGGCCGCTGCCATTATCCAGCGCCACCGCGAAGCCCAGGTTGATGTCGTTGTGGTACAGGATGTTGGTCCCGTCAATCGAAGCGTTCAGGATCGGGAACTCACGCAGCGCCTTGCAGGTCGCCGCGGCCACGAACGGCAGGAACGTCAGGCTGAACCCATACTGCGCCTGGAACGCCGCCTTGGACTTCTCGCGGAGCTTCGCCACCGCCGTCATGTCCACCTTGTGCACCGTGGTCACATGCGCCGCCGTGTGCATCGAATGCGACATGTGCTCGGCGATCTTCTTCCGCATCGTCGACATCGGTTCCACGCGGATCTTCGCGGCTTCCGTACGCGGAGGCGGCGGAGCATAAGCGGGAGCAGCCACCGGAGCCGCAGCAGCCGCCACAGGAGCCGGCGCAGCCACAGGAGCCGGAGCCGGCGTGCCGATCACAGCCTGCACATCGTCCTTGGTAATCCGTCCGCCAGCGCCGGTACCGGTCACCGACGTCAGGTCCACATCGTTCTCGCGCGCCATCTTCCGCACCAGCGGAGACAACGGGCCCAGGTCCCCAACCACCGGAGCAGCCGGAGCCGGCGGCGGAGGAGGCGGAGGAGGCGCCACAGGCGCAACAGGAACCGGAGCAGCCACCGGAGCCGGAGCCGCAACAGGAGCCGGCGCAGCCACAGGAGCAGCAACAGGCGCAGCCGCGGCCGCCCCACTCCCAATCCGAGCCACTACCGTGTTGATGGCAACCGTCTGCCCTTCCTGCACCAGAATCTCGCTCAGCACGCCGGCCTCGGGCGAAGGAATCTCGGTGTCCACCTTGTCCGTCGAAATCTCGAACAACGGCTCGTCACGCTCAATCTTGTCGCCGACCTTCTTCAGCCAGCGCGTCAGCGTACCCTCGACAATACTCTCGCCCATCTGGGGCATTACGACATCAGACATGCCTGTTTCTCCGTTTCGTAACCAAAAACTTTTGCGAACTGTTGACGCAGCGCCAGCTTAACCTCGGCCATACTGGCGCTCACGCCGAGTGCCCTCATGGACGTCACCGGCAAGGTGAGCCCGCAAGGGATGATGTATTGGAAATACTGCAAATCCGTTTCCACATTCAGCGCGAACCCATGGGACGTCACCCAGCGGCTGATATGGACCCCAATCGCGCAGATCTTCGCCCCGTCCACCCACACGCCGGTCGCGCCTTCAACGCGCCCGCCCTGCAGGCCGAACTGGCCAATCGTCTGGATGATCACGTCTTCCACCGCGCGCACATAGGCGTGCACGTCCCGCTTCCAATCGTTCAGATCCAGAATCGGGTACCCCACCAACTGCCCCGGTCCGTGATACGTCACGTCCCCGCCGCGATTGGTGTGGTGGAAGTCGATCCCCGTCCGCGCCAGAATCTCTTCTCCCGCAATCAGGTTCTCCATGTGCCCGTTCCGGCCCATCGTCACCACATGCGGATGCTCCACCAGCAACAGTTGATCCGGAATCTCCTGCCGCTTACGCTGCTCGCTCAACTCCTGCTGCAACGCATACGCCTCCGCCCAGCGCATACGACCAAGGTCGCGCGCTTCGCAGAGGCGTGCTGGAGCGGTAACAATCATTCGGGAATTTAGAAGTTGATCGCCTGCCCGTAGACGGCGTTGAACGCCTCCCCGAGAGCCTCGTACAGGGTCGGGTGCGCATGGATCGTGTTGATCATCGTATCAACGGTCGCCTCGGCTTCCATCGCCGTCACCGCTTCGGCAATCAGTTCGTAGCCGTGCGGTCCGATGATGTGGACGCCCAGGATCTCGCCGTACTTGGCGTCGCTGACCACCTTCACGAAGCCCTCATGGTGCCCCAGAATGGTCGCCTTGGAGTTGCCCATGAACGGGAACTTGCCAATCTTCACATCGTGCCCGGCCGCGCGCGCCTGCGCTTCCGTCATACCCACCGAACCGATGCCCGGCTCCGTGTAGGTCGCGCCCGGAATACGGTTCTTGTTGATCGGCGTGAAAGCCTTGCCGGCAATCGCGGCCACCGCGATCATGCCCTCGGCCGTCGCCACGTGGGCCAACTGCGGCGTCCCCGCCACAACGTCGCCGATGGCGTACACGCCCGGTTCACCGGTCTGCTGATCGGGACCGACTTTGATGAACCCGCGGTCCACCACGACGCCCGGAACATTCTCCAGCCCGATGCGATCCGTGTTCGGCTTCCGGCCCACGGCGATCAGCAGCTTGTCCACCACCAGCTGCTCCACCTTGCCATTCGCCAGCGTCACGTTCAACGAAACGCCCGTGCCCGTCCGCTGGATGTCGCTCGCCTTGGCGCCCGTCTCGCAACGGATTCCAGCTTTGCGGAAGCAGCGTTCCAGTTCCTTGGAAACTTCCTCGTCTTCCACCGGCACCAGCCGCGGCAGCATCTCGAGCACCGTCACATTGGAGCCATACCGCTTGAAGATGCTGGCGAACTCCGTGCCAACCGCGCCCGCGCCAATGATGGCCAAGGACCCAGGCACCTGCTGCAGCTTCAGGATCTCCACGTTCGTCAGGATGAACTCGTTGTCCGGCTCCAGGCCCGGAATCATGCGGGCTTCCGAGCCCGTGGCGATCAGGATGCTCTTCGCCTCAATCGTCCGCACGCCCTCCGGCGTCTGGACGTTGATCCGCCCGCCGCCCTGCAGCGTGGCGAACCCGGCAATGACCTCGACCTTGTTCTTCCGCATCAGGCCCGTGATGCCCTTGGCGTGGCGGTCCACGATGTCCTGCTTGCGCTTCATCACCGCCGGCAGGTTCAGCTGCGGGTTCTCGCAGGACAAGCCCTGCT
>CAMATG010000552.1 GCA_945860645.1 Candidatus Sulfopaludibacter sp. SbA3
GTTCATGACGGCAGTTCCACTAAGAAAGAACAGGATGGTGGAGGGAGAAGGTTCACCGCCGAAATTGCCGGTACCACCCGCATCGCTGTCAATGATGGCAAGGCTTCCGCTAACGAACTCAATCCCATAGTTAGTACCTGTGCTTCCAGCACCGCCAGTACCGCCATTATAGAAGCCGTTCACAGCCTCTTGATCCCGCAATCCTTCGAAAGTGAGCACAACTGGGGCGGCAAGTGCGGCCACAGAAAATGCTGCGAAAAGGGCACAACGAAATGAAAGTGTTTTCATGTTGATTCCCAAGTCTGATTGGTTTTCGGGCTCTAACCCACCCAATCTTTGCCACGTAGGGTAACACGCGCGCATTCAGAATACAAGTAGTTTACGGCCTTAGATCCGCGTGATTTATTGCGGTGAGACGCGATGTCATCCGAATTCTGTTGTTGCCATGCCGCTCGGATTGTATACGTTGTCGCCGGGGGAAGGATATCGGTACAGGGTGGAGCCCAATGGCGGCAAAGAGGCGTGTTATCCGGCGGCAGCCAGGTCCGGATTCCGAGACGAAAGCCTGAACGTTCGTGGGCGAGGTTTCAAATGGCGGGCGATTCAAGCAAGCGGGCGTGGCGCGCTCGCTCCGAGCATGGTCCCGGCAACATCGCGCCCCGGTCACACCCCGCGGTACTCCCAACCGAGGAACACTACGACGCGCGGAGCGCCCATCCCGGGACCGGCGACAACGGCAAACCGCTGCCCTGGCAGCCCGGTGATCGTCACGGTTCCGTTCGGAGGAAAGAGGTGCGACACCGATTGCCGCGGCACAATTTCGTCTGAAGGGGGCGACGATCTCGCGCAAAGCCGCGGCGATCTGGAATATTTCCCGGACCACACCGCGACAGGCAATTCCCGTTCGGGGCGTGAGGGCCACCGTGGACCTTCACGCTGACAGTTTACATGGCCCGGGAACTTTTCCCGGAGCGTGGCGTCCAATGGAACAGAACGACACGCAGTTGTGCAGGCGTGAGATCATAAACGGGGATGCGCAATATGGCCGAAGCGCTTATTACAGTGCGGTTGGACGACAACCACCCGGTGGCAGACCCGGTCGCCGCTGCCTCGCTCGACGCCGTACTGGTCGAACGGCTGCAGAATTGCGACCAGGACGCCTACGAAACGTTGCTGGCGCGATTCCAGCAACCGATCTACAACCTCTGCTACCGGCTGATTAATGATCCGGCCGATGCCGCCGATGTTGTACAGGAAGTGTTTCTCAAAGTATTTCGTTCCATCGACAACTTTCGCGGTCAGAGCACGCTGAAAACGTGGATCTACCGGATTGCGGTGAACGAGGCGTACAATCACCGTCGCTGGTTCAGCCGGCATCGCCGTCAGGAGGTCGGCCTCGAGAGCGAGGACGAGACTTCCCGGCCCTGGCTGGAATCGATTTGCGACCCGGCTCGGGACCCCTACGAGCTTGCCCTAAATGAAGAGCGACACCAGCTCATCGAATCCTCCCTGCGAGAGATCAACAGTGATTTCCGCACCGCCGTTGTCCTCCGCGACCTTGAAGACTTGAGTTACGAGGAGATCGCCGACGTTTTGCAGATCTCCCTCGGCACCGTCAAATCGCGTATCCTGCGTGGCCGTGAATCGCTTCGTCGCGTTCTGGCTGGGCAGATGGACCCTCAAACCGCAACCAGTGGGATGGGGCTCGTTCCAGGAGCTGTGAAATGATGCGGCCCGTCGATTGCCAAACCTTCGAATTCTGGTGTGAAGACCTGAACGGTCCGCGCGTGGACGCGGCGCTTCGGGAGCAGTTGCACTCCCATCGGGCGCAGTGCCCGCGTTGTTCTGATTTCGCGATCCGGTCCGAACATCAGCGGCGCGCGCTGCATGGGCTGCCGGTGCGGCAGGTTCCGATGAACCTTGCGGTGAACCTGCGCGTGATGGCGTCCAAGGAATTGGCGCGGCGTTCGACGCGCGTCAACCTCGCAACGCGGATGGATATCTGGCAAGGGAAGATCGGACTGCTGCTGAACAATCTCTGGCGTCCGCTGGCGATTCCGACGGCGGGCGGCCTGGTGTCGGCGTGCTTCCTGTTCGCCGCGTTGATGCCCACCTTCGCCCTGCAAACGCCCGCTTCGGCCGATGTGCCGACGGCGTGGTATCAATCGGCCGAGGTCTACGGGCTGTCGCCGTTTGGCGGGAATTTCGACAACGTGACGATCGACGTGCGGATTGACACGAGCGGCCGCGTGGTGGACTACGCGGTGCCGACGGGCGATTCCGGCATCTGGCTGAAGAACCCGCAGATGAAAAAGGCCGTGGAAAACAGCCTGCTGTTCATGAGCTTCAAGCCGGCGAGTTTCTTCGGGCAACCGGCGTCGGACACGATCCGCATCACGCTGCGCCGCAGTCATATTGAAGTTAAAGGCTAAGCACCCTGGGACGTAAGCTAGGCCAGCATTTTCTGTCGAGCCAGCCGATCCTGGAAAAGATCGCGGCGGCGGTGTGCGTCGATAACCCGGAGACGATCGTCGAGATCGGGCCGGGGCAAGGGGCGTTGACGGAACATCTGCTGAAGTCCGGCGCGCACGTGCACGCCGTGGAACTGGACCCGGAGATGGTGGCTCATCTGGCCAAGCGGTTTCCCACTCACCCGCGGCTGACGGTGCATCACCAGGACGTGCTGGATACCGATCTGGCGCAGTGGGGCCCGGCGTCGCTGGCCGGGAATCTGCCCTACTACATCACCTCGCCGATTCTGGAGCGGATTCAACGGGCGCGCGCAACGGTGCGATCGTCGACGCTGTTGATCCAGAAGGAAGTGGCCGACCGCGTCATCGCCAAGCCGAAGTCGCGCGACTACGGGTATTTGACTGTCGTCGTGCAGAGCTGGGCCGATGTGGAGTTCGTCGTGGCCGTGCCGCCGGAGGCGTTCAAGCCGCCGCCAAAAGTGGATTCGTCGGTGATTCTACTGAAGAGCAAGGCGGAAGTACCGGCCGACCTGGACGCGTTTCTGAAGTTCGCCGGCCACGCCTTCCGGCAGAAGCGGAAGAACCTGCGGAATAATTTGAACGGCGTCTACCTGGGCGTGGACTGGAACACGTTCGAGGAGCGCACGTTGCGCGCCGAACAATTGAGTATTGATGAGCTCCGCGCGCTGTGGCACAAGTTATCCTGAAGGTTGATGCTTCGCGTACGTTTCGCTCCCTCGCCCACGGGCTATCTGCATATCGGCAGCGCCCGGACCTTCATTTTTAACTGGCTGTATGCGCGCCGCAATGGCGGCACGATGATCCTGCGTCTGGACGATACGGACGTCGAGCGCAACACGCAGGCGTCGGTGGATTCCATCTACGACGGCCTGAACTGGCTGGATTTGTCGTGGGATGAGTTCTACCGGCAGTCGGACCGGCTGGACCTGCACCGCGCCGCGGCGGCCACCATTTTGGAAAAGGGGCTGGCGTATCGCGACTTCACGCCGGCCGCCGGACCGGACGCCGAAGAGAAAGCCCACGATGGCATGGCCTGGCGCGCCAATCCGGGGCAGCGAGAGATGTCGAAGGAAGAGTCCGACGCGCGCGCCGCGGCCGGGGAACCGTTCGTCATCCGCTACCGCGTGCCGCGCGACACGGGCCGCGTGGTGTCGTTCAAGGACAGCGTCTACGGCGACCAATCGAAGTCCTGCGACGACATCGAAGACTTCGCGCTTCTGCGTTCGAGCGGCATGCCGACGTACCATCTGGCCTCCTGCGCCGACGACGCCGACCTCCGCATCAGCAACATCATCCGCGGCCAGGACCACCTGACCAACACGTTCAAACACGTGCTGATCTTCGAGGCCCTCGGCGCGGCCATCCCGCAGTTCGCCCACCTGCCGCTTCTGATCGCGCCCGATGGCGCCAAGCTCTCCAAGCGCAAGCACGGCCCGGTGGTGAGCGTGACGACGTATCGCGACGCCGGCTTCCTGCCGCACTCCTACGTGAACTTCCTGTGCCTGCTGGGCTGGAGCCCGAAGGACAACCGCGAGCAGATGACGCGGCAGGAGATCATCGACATCTTCAGTTTCGAAGGGATCAACCGATCGAACGCCGTGGTGAATTTCACCGAGGAAGACCCGATCGATCCGAAGGCCCTGTGGCTGAACGGGCAGCATCTGCGGTCGCTGCCGGTGGCGGAAATCATGCCCGCCGTGACGAAGGTTCTGGAGACCGCTGGCTACACCATCCCCACCGACGCGGCGCACTTCACCAGCGTCGTCGACCTGATCCGCGCGCGCTACACCACACTGCTCGATTTCGCGGGCAAGGGCCGGCCGTACTTCTCCGACGAGTTCACCATTGAACCGGCGGCGATGGAAAAACTCGACGTGCCGGGCGCGCGTGCGCTATTGGCCGAACTGGGCGAACGCCTGGCGGCCGATGCCGAATTCACCGAAGCCAGCGTAGAAGCGCACCTTCGTGCTCTGGCGACCGAGCGCGGCGTAAAGGCCGGCGTGTTGATCAACGGCTCCCGCGCGGCGCTGACCGGGCAGGCGGTAGGGCCGAGCGCGTTCCACCTGTTCACGGCCGTGGGCCGGGAGCGGGCGATTGCGCGATTGAAAGCGGTGGCGTAATGATCATCCTGGGACTGGGCGGACTGGGGCGCGCGGCGGCGGCCGCCATCGCCCGCGACGGGCAACTCCTGGCGGCCGTGGAACAGCACAAAGTGGCGCGGCATCACACGCCCGGCGTGCTGCCGATGGAGGCGATTCGCACGTGCCTGGAACTGGCCAAGGCGAAGCCCGAAGGGGTGGACATCATCGCGCTGGCGCGGCCGTTTTCTTCGGAATCGGAACTCCACTTGGAGTTGCGCACGCAGTTCCCCCGGGCGCGCGTCGTGGCGGCCGAACATCACACGGCGCACGCCGCGGCGGCCTACTATCTCTCCGGGTTC
>CAMATG010000553.1 GCA_945860645.1 Candidatus Sulfopaludibacter sp. SbA3
GACGGCGTGGAACTGGTGGTAGCCGGCGATGATTTTGTGGAGCTGGTCGCTATCGGGGTCGGATTCGAAGGTGATGAAGTGTTGGAGGAGATCGAGGAAGCGTTGCTGGGCGAAGACGCCGCGGATGAGGGTTTCGAGTTCGAGGGCGGCGGCGGGGGCGTGGGTGTCGCCTTCGATGGTGCGCCAGACTTTGAACCATTCGCGGTTGGCGGTGAGGGAGCCGATGCGGGCTTCGAGGCCGTCGGAGAGGATGAGGAGTTCGTTGTAGTGGAGAAGGGTGGGGATCTGTTTTTTGTAGGTTTGGAGCTGGTTGAAGGCGCTCCAGATGGTGGCGCCTTCGTTGGTGGCGCTTTTGAGTTCGATGACGGCGAGGGGGAGGCCGTTCAGGAAGACGACGATATCGGGGCGGCGGGTGTTGGGGCCTTCGGTGACGGTGAACTGGTTGACTGCGACCCAGTCATTGGCGTGGGGGTTGTCGAAATCGACAAGGCGGGCGTGGTCGTGGGCGATGGATTTATCCTGGCGGCGGTATTCGATGGGGATGCCGTCGCGGAGGAGTTTGTGGAATTCGTGGTTGGTGCGGATGAGGGTGGTGGATTGGACGCGCCAGACGCGGCGGAGGGCGTCGGCGAGGCCTTCTTCGGGGATGTTGGGGTTGAGGCGTTGGAGGGCGTCGGTTAGGCGTTCGCGGAGGAGGACGTCGGAGAAGGATTCGCGTTCGGTGGCGAGTTCGCCGGGGGCCATGTTGGGGCCGTAGACGGTTGCATAGCCGAGGGAGCGGAACCATTCGAGGGCGGCTTCTTCGACGGCGGATTCGTTGAGGGGGGAGGTCATCCGGGGCGCCTTACTGCGGGCAAGGTGAGGTTCTGATCAATCGCGAATATTTACTATGTCAGAGTATGTTGCGCCGGAGCAAGGTACGGATAATTCCTGCGCGACGGCGATTCGCGTATCGAGTAGGATTGTACTTGACGTTTCTAATCTATGGGCGTTATCGAAGAGACCTGGTTGCGGAGTGTCGGTCCAACGCTGCTTGATGTCTGGAAACCGATTCTTCCCCGACTTCAAGAGGGGACAACAAGAGCTGTTCCAGACTGGCCGCCGGACCTCTTTGCGCTTACCGCTTTCGCACTTCGGCGGGAGTCGCTCTATGTGCGGGTGCTCTCTGCCGGTTGGCCTGCTGTCGAGTTTGCGGGTAAGGGCGAGGATGCGTGGGCCAGTTTCTGCCGGGTAACGGCACGGGCCTGGGTAGGAACGTTGGGGAAGGGCGGCGAACCGCCGCCGCTCGCTGTTGTGGAGCGGTGGAATGTGCTGGCATCCCGACTGGACGATCCTTACCTGTGCCCGCCGTCCGGATCCGACCCTTCTCTGGGCCTCATTCTGATGGAGTTGCTTTCGATCAGCGATGAGGCATGCCGGTACCTAGGCCGTACCTACGGGTGCGATTCCAATGAGTCAGGGTCATTGTTTCCGCTGCGGTATGCGGAGGTCTGCTTAAACGCTAATAACCGCAGCAGCATGTGCCGAGACATCTCGGCACGTCTCCTACGCGTTCTACCGAAGCACCGTACGCCGCAAGAGGGACTCACCATTCGATCGCTTTCGTTGTATGCCGGTTTGATCGAAGGAAGTGAGATCGGTCCTGAGTACCATCAGGCACCGGGCAAAGAAGGGCTGTGTTCGAATGTGTTGATTGTTCCCTGGCCGCTGGTGATGGGGCCAAGCACATTCGCGGCCTCCAAGGCGATCCCAGGGGAGATGCGGAACATGGCATCCCCGTTTGGATTCTTTACCGTGGGGCGGAATCCGCATGAGAAGGATGGGGCCGTTGTGACGGCGATTCTGGATTTGATCAAAAAGGCTGAGCAGGATGTGGGGCCGATTGATACCGTTGTACTGCCCGAGGCCGCCGTTTCCCGAGTTAATGCTCTCGACCTGGTCGAAGTCCTTGACGCGATGGAAATCAACTTAATCGCGGGAGTGGGAACCCCCGCCGAGCCTGAGAAACAACACGGGGAGAACTTCGTCCTCATTGCCGTTGCCGGCTCGAACGTCGTCCATCAGGATAAGCAGCACCGTTGGAAGTTGGACGCGGGCCAAATTCGACAGTATTCGCTTGGGAGCCGGCTGGACCCGGGACGGACATGGTGGGAACACATCGACCTTGGATCGCGAAAAGTTGCTTTTACGCAGACTCAACCCTGGTTGTCCACATGTGTTCTGATTTGTGAGGATCTCGCAAGACCGGATCCAGCGGGCGACGCGATTCGCGCTGTGGGCCCCAGCCTAACGATTGCTCTGCTGATGGATGGGCCCCAGACCCGGGTGCGGTGGGGAGGACGTCACGCTACGACGCTGGCCGAGGATCCCGGATGTTCCGTGCTCACTTTGACTAGCCTTGGGATGTCCCAGATGAGCCGTCCGCAGTCCGGACAGCCCGACCGGAGCCGAGTCGTAGCGTTGTGGAAGGAGGAGGACCAGGACTTTGTCGAGGTAGAGTTGCCCGCGGGAAAGCACGCCGCTGTCTTATCCCTTACGGTGAAGAAATGCGTGGATTGGGCGGCCGACGGGCGACACCGAGTGGCCGCAGTACCCTCCCTTTCGGGTGTTCGGTATTTTTCCATCCCGGGCGGAGTCTGACAGAAAACGCTATGCTCATACTAGGTATAAGGCCATAGGCCGAAGACGGACATCATGTTGCGATTGAACTCGAACGAAAATAGCCTGCTCCTGTTGATTGCCGAGTTTGCTGAAACTTCTGATCCGCGGAACCGTAAGGAACTCGACGAGTTGCTGGACAGCAAGGATGCCGATCAACTGCGAGTGAGGCGAATCGGGTCGGCTATTGTTGGGAAGCCCCTCTTTTCGGATTTGACGCCAGACGAGTTGAAGGTTGCGGAGCGGTTCAAGCGAATGGTCGCGGACCACCGCCGGAACGCCCGTCTGTTCAACTCGATGGTACTTGAGAGCAGTTTGCGGGGTTAGTATTCCGGCTCTCCGGCCGACTGCTGGTTTCGGCTTCCGGCGGGCCTGCAGGAACTCGATGTAAGACATGGTCTGCCAGCCAAGGCGAGGCGTTCGTGCATTCTAACCCAGCCGGCTACGGTGAAGCGGGGTTGGATGGCGGGGCCGTACTTGGCGGGCGGGACCAATGCCAGCAAAAAGGTTGGCTGGCGGTGATCCTACCAGACGGTTCGCACAGAGGAAGTTCGGATTTTGCCATCCCGGCTGATGACAGGAACGCCAAAATGGACAGCAGTGGCGGCGACGATCCGGTCGGGCATGTCAGGCACTTCGCTTCTTGGTACCTGGCGCATCGCCTCGACAACGTCCGCGTTGAACGGGGCCTCTTCGATCACGTATTCATGATCGAAGAGTGCTCTTTTGAGCTCTTCGTAGGCCGAGACCGGCAATCTGCCCTTTTCGGTCAGATAGACGATTTCAGCGAGACTGATCGGCGACAAAAGAATGCTGCTTCCGGACGAGGCCGCGCTATCAATGAAGTTCCGAGCCGGGATTGACAGAAGGGGATTACGGAGCAGGTACCACAGCGCTGTATGCGTATCCACAACACCAGCAATCATTGCGGATCCTCGGCGAAGCCGCTAAACATCTCCTTGCGATTCTCGTCGATCTCTTCGGCAGACGGGCCGGGGCCATGATGCGCGAGCAGACCATACGAAGACTTCCTTGGGCCAGCTTTTTGCTCCGGCTGCTGAGAGAGGACCTGTTCAAGAACCTGAAGAGCAAAAGTCGAAGCAGTGACGCCTTTCGCCAAGGCTTTCGCGCGCAACGCTGTCGCCAGGCGATCCGGAATCTCAATATTCAGGTTCATCGTGTCGGCGCCCTTTCCCTCCACTATACCGAGTATATGGCACCCCGTCACGAGGATTGAGGATGCCAGAGATGCGTTGGCTGGAGGCCAGGCAAACGGCCCGATTCCTTTATGGATGTTTCAGCGAATCGAAGCCGCGGCGGATAATGGCGGCCATCCGTTTTCGGCGGGCGTCGAGGGAATCGGCGTAGGACAGGTTGTGCCGGTTTTCGGGGAGGGCGTGGTGTTCGTGCATCCTGGCCCAATCGGCTTCGGTGAAGCGCGGTTGGGTGGCCGGGACGTACTCGGCTGGCGGGGTGTCGCTGATGTCGAGGTTGTCGGGCCATTCGAGCGAGGCGTAGTTGGGATTGCTGTTTCCTCTCGTGGAGTGGAACGGGTGACGTTTGGGGCGATCCTGACAACCCCGGCCAAACGGGTGTGATTCTCTTGAGGGATACTGTAGTCAGGACCCGCACCATGATCTGCCATGCCAGCGAATTGTCGCCCGACCAGAAGGCTGTACTCGAAACGTTGCTTGGCCGCTGCGTTCAAGACGGCGAGGCTGTCAGCGTTCGGACGTTTGCGCCGGCTTCGGTCTCTCCGCAGCGGAAAGCGGAGATCGCGCAGGAATTGAGGAAGTACTTCGCGGAGGTGGACGCCGCTCGCAATTCTGTTTCGGAGGCGGACGCCGAAGCGATCCTCAATGAGGCGATGCAGAGTGTGCGCCCCGGGTATCGTCCCCGGCCGTGAGAATTGTTCTCGACACCGCCATTTTGGTTCGGGCCCACGATGGTGGTAAAGGCCTTGCTCGCGAGTTGCTGCTGCGGATCATCGAGTCCAGGCATGTCCTGCTGACATCGGAGGAGATGCTGTTTGAGCTGGCGCGGGTGCTGCGGTATCCCCGGATGTTGGCGCTGTACGGGCTTTCCGAGGAGCGAATCTACGAGTACATCGGATTTCTGCGGGAGGCCGCCGAGATCGTTCCTTCGGACCCGTTCCTAGTTACTCCGATTCGTGATGTCAACGACACTGTGGTTATGCAGACGGCGATCATCGGTGACGCGGAGGTTCTTTGTACGAAGGACCAGGACTTCTTCGAGCCACCGGCCGAACCG
>CAMATG010000554.1 GCA_945860645.1 Candidatus Sulfopaludibacter sp. SbA3
CGGTTTTTTGGAGATATTCGAGGGGGAAGGGGATGGGGGCGTTGGTGGGGTTGGTGATGGTCAGGGTGAGGAAGAGGTCGGCTGTGGGGCTGGGGGCGCCCTTGCACTCGGCGCGGAGGATGAGAGCGGGGTTGGCCATGGCGAGTGCAAGGGCGAGGAGGAGCATTAGAGGGTGGCGGCGAGTGCGGCGAGTTGATCTGTCGCGATGCCCCAGCCGGTGTGGAAGCCCATGTTTTCGTGGGCTTCGCGGTCGGCGACGGACCAGTGGCGGGCGATGGCGGTGTATTGGGTTTTGCCGTTGACGTTTTCGAAGGTGAGGATGAGGGTCATGAAGGGTTTGTCGGCGAGTTCCCAGGCGGAGGTGTAGGCGTCGGTGGCGACGATTTTTTCGTTGGGGATGACTTCGAGGTAGATGCCGGGGTTGGGGATTTCGACGCCTTCGGGGCTGCGCATGACGATGAGGCTGCTGCCGCCGGGGCGGAGGTCGATTTCGGCGCGGATGGTTTCATAGGGGGGCGGGGTGAACCATTGGGTGATGAGGCTGGGGGTGGTCCAGCATTTGAAGACGGCTTCGGGCGGGGCGTCGATTAAGCGGGTGATGGTGAGGTCGCGATTGGTGATTTCCATATTGTTAGCTCCTATGTTGGTATAGACGGGCGGGGGTGGGGGGAATCATCGGTCGTTTTGCGCAGAGTCGTTGCCGTCGGGCTGGATGGTGGTGTCGTAGACGCGGCAGAGAGAGTGGAGATGGCACTGGCGGCAGGGCTTGCCGTTGTCCTTGGGGTCGACGTCGGCGCGGCCGGCTTCGAACTCTTTCCAGATTCTGGCGATGGTTTCGCGCCACTCCTGTAGCTGTTCGGGCCAGCCTTGGGGCGGTGGCTTGACGCCGCGCATCAGGCCATCGGCCGCGGCGAGGCCGTCGAACTTGTGTTCGCCGCGTTTGAGTTGGGCGAAGACGATGGCGCTTGGAGTTTCGGGGAGTGACGTGGCGTAGAGGGGGAGTTGGAGATTGTCGGGGCGTTCGCCGCTCCACACCTTCTTGCTGGGGGCGGTGCTTTTGTAGTCGATGAGGATGAGTTCGCCGGTGGGGAGACGGTCGATACGGTCGGCACGGGCTTTGAGCGGGAGGCCGAGTTTGACTTCGCTTTCGATGGATTCGACGGTGAAGTTGTCGCGTTCGAAATCGAGTTCGATCCAGTCGACGAGGACGGCTTCGAGGCGGATTTGCTCGAGTTCGAGGAGGCGTTCGCGGCCGGCGGCGGGGAGGGTGGAAAGGCCGGTTTGGGCGGCTTCGGTGATGGCGTCGCGACGGTCCATTTCGCCGATTCGGGCGAGGGCGTCGCGGGTTTTGAACCGATTCCACAACGCGGCGAGCGCGCCGTGGAGGGCGTTGCCGCGTTCGAGGGCGGAGAGGCCGGGTTCGGGTTCTTCCCATTCTTCGGCCTTGAGACGTACGCGGGCGAAGGCTTGGAAGGGGCACACGGATTGCCAGGCGAGGATGCCGGTGCCGCCGCGGACGGGGGTGTCTTTCGTTAGCGCCGGGGCGGTGGTATCGGCTGCTTCTTCGAGCGGCGCGGCGATGGCGTAGCCGGGGTATTCGTTCGACTCGGGCGGGATTTCGGGGTAATCGAGAATTAAGCGGCTGGGGCGGAGTTCCTCGTCGCCATC
Organism: Candidatus Sulfopaludibacter sp. SbA3; assembly: GCA_945860645.1. Taxonomy (GTDB): domain Bacteria; phylum Acidobacteriota; class Terriglobia; order Bryobacterales; family Bryobacteraceae. The sequence continues at coordinate 1,669 of CAMATG010000554.1, forward strand.
GCGTTCGGGGTGGCTGAAGATGACTGTATTGGCGCTGCGGAGGAGACGGTCTGTGACCTCGCGGGCGAAGCGGAGTTCGCGTTCGGGAGTGGCGTGGGGGAGGTCGAATTCGCGTTGGAGGATGCGCGGGATGAAGGGGTTGGGCTTGGCGGGGGCGGGCCAGACGGTGTCGGTCATGCCCATGGCCCAGAGGGCGTCGAAGCGGGAGCCGGCGGCTTGGAGGGCTTCGAGAATTTGGATGGGCATCTCGGCGGTTTCGGGTTGGAAGATGGCTTCTTTAGCGAGGTCGTTGAGGAGGGAAACTGCCTGGGCGAAGGGGAGGGAGGGTTCGACCATATCGAGGGCGGCGAATTCGCGGAGGGTTTGTTGCCAGCGGGCGAGGGCCTGGCGTTCGGGGCTGGACTGGGTGCGGCTGCCGGGCCAGCCGGCGGCTTCGAGAATGGCGGGGATTTGGCGGGCCCAGGCGCCGGGAGATTGTTGGCGGGGTTGGGCGTCGATTTGGGCTTGGGCTTGGCGGAGGGCTTCGGCCAGGAGGGGCGGGCCTTGGGGGGAGAGTTCCAGGACGTTATTGGCGCGGAGGGCGACGTCCCATTGGGCGCGGGCGGCGCGTTCGGTGCCGGCATCCTTCAGGAACGGGGAGCGGAGGAGGACGCCGGCGCTGCCGATGTCGAGCGGGCGGGCGAGCCAGCGGAGAAGGAGCAGCGCATCGGCGATGATGGGCCATTCGGTGAGCGGGCGGCCGAGAGAGATGTTGAAGAGGGGCGCGCCGAGGGTGTCTTCGAAGATGGCTTCGACGGAGGGACGGAGGTCGGCGAGCTTTTGGACGACGATGCCGATGGATTTTGCTTCGCCGCGTTCGAGGAGGGTGCGGGCCCAGCGGGCGGCGGCGTGGATTTCGGCGGTCGAGTCGGCGTAGTGGGTGCGCTGGATGTTGCCGGCGGGGCGGGTGGCGGATTGGTAGACGCGGTGGTTGAGTTTGTTGATGAGGGTGCGTTGGGCCTGGGTGGTTTCGTCGAAACCATCGAGCCAGACTTCGCGGATGGTGAGAGGGAGATTTTCGGCGAGCCACTGTTCGCGGCGGGCCGCGGGGAGCCAGTTGTTTTTGTTGGCGCGGCGTTCGAAGTCGTGGGCCCAGTCGCGGAACTTGGCGGTGTCGTCGGTTTGATCGAAGGACGGGTGGGCGAGGAAGAGTTCGTACTGCTGGCAGAGGGCCCAGGCCTGGGCGGCGCCATCGGCGGTGGCTTGTTGATCGAGGAGGGGGCCGGCGTCGATGATTTTGAACCAGCCGCGGCGTTCGGCGAAGGGGGTGGGGATGAGGCGATCGGGGAAGAGCGAGTCGATGGATTCGGTGACCCAATCGGGCCAGGCGCGGATGGCGGGGGCGGGCCAGGCGGTGGCGCCCGCGGCCTGTTGGTGCGTGTCGTAGACGATGCGCCAGTGGCGGGCGAGGCGGCGGTTAGCGGTTAGGAGGAGGGCTCCTTGGGCGAGCGCGCTGAGAAGTGCGTCCTGCATGCGGGAGACTTCATTGTAGCCGGGGCGATATACTCGAAACCTATGCGCACGCTGCTACTGCTCTGCACGGCCTTTGTGGCCACCTCATTTGCTCAGACTCCCGCTCCTTCGCCTTCGGTGAAGACGACGGGGAAATTTTATGAAATGCGGATTTACCACGCGTTTCCGGGGAAACTGGAAGATTTGCACAACCGGTTCCGGAACCACACGAACGCGTTGTTCGTGAAGCACGGGATGGAGATTGTGGGCTTCTGGGGGCCGATGGATAAAGAGAAGGGTTCGGAGAAGGACCTGATTTACGTGCTGGCGTATCCCAGCCGCGAGGCGCGGGAAGCTTCGTGGAAGGCGTTCCAGGCCGACCCGGTTTGGATGGAAGCGCGGAAAGCGTCGGAAGCGAATGGGAAGCTGGTGGAGAAGGCTGAGTCCATCTACATGGGCGAGGTGAACTACTTCACGGCCGGGATGAAGGCGAAGAAGAAAAAGTAGGGAATCGCTATGCGCGGCTGGCTGGTGACGAAATCCGACGGCCGGATTGAGAGCCGTTTTGGAGAGATCGATGACGCGTGGTTGCCCGCGGGTGACGTGCGGATTCGGGTGCACTGGTCGAGCTTGAATTACAAAGACGGCCTGGCGATGACGGGATCGCCAGGCGTCATTCGATCGTTTCCGATGGTGCCGGGGATTGATTTGGCGGGGGTGGTGGAGGAGTCGGCTTCGGCTGAGTTCGCGGTGGGGGACGCGGTTGTTGTGACGGGTTGCGGGTTGAGCGAGAAGTATTGGGGCGGATATGCGGAGGTGGCGCGGGTGCCGGCTTCATTTGTGGTTCCGGTGCCTGGGGTGTTTAGTTTGCGGCAGGCGATGGGGATTGGGACGGCGGGGTTTACGGCGATGCAGTGCGTGGATGCTTTGGAGCGGCACGGGTTGAGGCCGGGCGGGCGGGATGTGGTGGTGACGGGCGCGGCTGGGGGCGTGGGGTCGATTGCGGTGGCGCTATTGGCACGGAGGGGCTACCGGGTGGTGGCGAGTACGGGACGTTTGGAGGAAGCGGCGTATTTGCAGGGTTTGGGGGCGGCGGAGGTGATGGACCGGGCGGAGCTATCGGCGCCGGCGACGCGGCCGATGGAGAGTGAGCGGTGGAGTGGGGCGGTGGATACGGTGGGCGGAGATACGCTGGCCGGGTTGATTCGGACGATGGGGCAGGGCGGGGCGGTGGCTGCTTGTGGGCTGGCTGGTGGGGTTGCGTTAAACACGACGGTTTTTCCGTTTATTTTGCGGGGTGTGAGTTTGTTGGGGGTGAATTCGGTGGAGGTTGCAAATTCCGAGCGGCGGCGGATTTGGGGGTTGTTGGCGGAGGGGTTGGATGTTGGGTTGTTGGATTCGTTGACGGCGGAGATTGGGTTGGAGGAGTTGCCGGAGTGGGCGGGACGGGTGTTAGCGGGGCAGGTGCGAGGGCGGGTGGTGGTGCGGGTTAGCTGACGTGCAAGTGGATATCACTTCTCCTCAGGCCACTTCAATAGAGACTCTGTAGCGGGCCCTTGGTCCGCCTCTTTGAAGAGGAAGTCCAGTTTTCCTGATTGAGAATCGCTGTCGAGTTGATCGTCCCAGAGTTGTTGGTCGCGTTCGCGCAGCCGCTCGGCGAGTTCGCGGAACTGCTCCCAGGGGGGGGAAGTCGCTCGACGGCGTTGGCGGGGATTGCTTCGTTGCGGTGAAATTCACTGAGCCGACACGCGCC
>CAMATG010000555.1 GCA_945860645.1 Candidatus Sulfopaludibacter sp. SbA3
ATCGCTGATTGCGGAAGCGGTGGACCTGGTGGTCTTCATTGACGAGGAAGCGGACTTGGCGGCTGGCCGCAAGGTCCGGCAACTGTTGCTGGTGAACGGGTACGAGAACGGACAGTACTCGGTGGAATATCTCTAAACCGACGGAAGGATGGATGCGATGAGGATTTCTGAGCGTGGTTGGAAGCGGACTTGGCTGCTGACGGGTTTGCTGTTTGTCGCGACGCAGGTAGCGTGGGCGGGCGGCGGTGGTGGCGGTGGCTTGCCGTGGGAGACGCCGCTGAACCGCGTGGCGCAGTCGATGACGGGCCCGGTGGCCCTATCGATTTCGCTGATTGCTCTGATGGTGGCCGGCGGGACGCTGGTGTTTGGCGGTGAACTGAGCGAGTTTGCCCGGCGATCCTGCGTGGCCGTACTGGCTATTGCATTCCTGGTGCTGGGCGCTGGTTTTATGACGACGCTGTTTGGCGTTGGGGGCGCGGTGGTCCTTTAGGAATTCCATGGAGAAGCCGCGCGAGATCGTGATTCATCAATCGGCTAACCGCCCGCACTTGTTGCTGGGCGGGGACCGGGAGCTCGTTCTATTCACGGCTTTGCTGTCGGCGATGTTGGTCTTTGCGCTGGTGACTTGGTGGGGCGTGGTGGCGGGGATCACCTTGTGGATTCTCGCGGTCGCTGTGCTTTCGCGGATGGGGCGTTCGGACCCGATGTTGCGGCAGGTTTACCTGCGACATATCCAGTACCGGCCGTTCTATTTGGCGAAGGGATCGCTGCGACGGGAGACGGCGGCGATTCCGAGGCAGTGGAGGTAAGGATGAAACTCGCTGAACATCGCTCGCGCGTGCAGGGGCTGGCGGACCTGCTGCTGTATGACTCCATGGTGGACGACGGCGTGTTGCTGCTTCAGGATGGGGCGATGCTGGCGGCTTGGTCGTTTAGGGGGCCGGATATGGCGTCGGCAACGCATTCGGAGATGGGGGCGCTGAGTGCGCGGTTGAATTCCGTCCTGCGGCTGGGGAGCGGATGGATGATCCAGTGCGATGCGATTCGATCGATGGCGCCGGAGTATCCACCGGTTGGCGCGTTTCCGGATGCCGTGACCAGGCTGATTGACGATGAGCGGCGGCAGCAGTTCACCCTGGAGGGTTCGCACTACGAGAGCGACTACTACGTGGCGCTGACCTACCTGCCGCCGGAAGAGAGCGAGGAGCGGGTGAAGGGGTGGATGTTCGACGGGCGGCGGGAATGGAAATCGAGCGCGTTGCGGGCGCTGGACTACTTCAAGGGGCGGGTAAGCGGGTTTGAGGACATCTTCGCTTCGTTGTTTCAGGCGAAGCGGTTGGCGGGTGGGCCGAATGGCGATGAGCTCTTGCGGTACGTGCATCGGTGCGTGGCGGCGGTGGACCATCCGATTCGATTGCCGCAGGTGCCGAGCTATTTGAACGATGTGCTTTCGTCGCGGGATTTCGTGGGCGGGATGAATCCGCGGATCGGGCGGAAACACATCAGGGTGATCGCAATTGACGGGTTCCCGCGGGTGAGCTTTCCCGGCATTCTGGGCGCGCTGGATGCGTTGGCGATTGAGTATCGCTGGCATACGCGTGCCATCCTGCTGGAGCCGCAGGAGGCGCGCGGGTTGTTGGACAAGACGCGGCGGAAGTGGAGGGCGAAGATTCGCGGGTGGAAGGACCAGTTGCTGCGGACGGAGACGGGGCCGGTAAATCTGTTCGCGCAGGAGATGGCTGTGGATGCCGAAGAGGCCATGGGCGTGGCGAGCAGCGGTGATGTGCAGTTCTGCGTGTACAACACGGTGATCCTCTGTTTCCATGAGCGGGAGGATTCGGTGGAAGAGTCCGCGGCGCTGGTGGTGAAGACGGTTCAGAATTTGGGATTTTCGTGCCGTGTGGAGAGCGTGAATGCGGTTGAGGCTTGGCGTGGGAGCCTGCCGGGCGATGGATACCGGAATGTGCGGCGGGTGATCCTGCATACCTTGAACCTAGCTGACATGATGCCGATCACGGCGGTGTGGGCGGGGGAGCGAAAGAATCCGTCTCCGCTGATGCCGGCGGAGTCACCTTCCTTGTTTTATGCGGCCACGAGCGGGGCGACGCCGTTTCGCTTCAATCTGCATGTTGGCGACTTGGGGCACACGTTGATGATTGGACCACCGGGGGCGGGCAAGTCGACGTTCCTGGGGCTGACGGCGGCGCAATGGTTTCGCTATCCGCGGGCACAGGTGTTCGCGTTCGATAAGGGGTATTCGCTGCTGGTGCTGACTCGCGCGGCTGGCGGGGAGTTTTACGACATTGGTGGGGAGAAGACGGATTGGGCTTTTTGCCCGTTGAAAGAGATCGACACGGCGTCCGATGTGGCGTGGGCCGTGGATTGGCTGGAGAGCCTGTGTACGTTGCAGGACTTCAAGATCGGGCCGCGGGAGCGGAACGCGCTCACGGAGGCGGTGCTGCTGTTGCAGAATTCGCCGACGCGGACGCTGACGGAGCTTTGCGCGAATGTGCAGGATACCGATATTCGCGAGGCCCTTCACTACTACACGCTGGGTGGGGCGATGGGGCATTTGCTCGATGCCGAGGAAGACATGCTGGGGGAGGGCCGGTTCCTGACCTTTGAGACGGAGCACTTGATGAGCCTGGGCGAGAAGGCCGTGGTAGCGGTTTTGCTCTATCTGTTTCGGCGAATTGAGAAGCGGCTTGATGGTTCGCCGACGCTGGTGCCGCTGGACGAGGCTTGGGTGTACTTGCGACATCCGCTGTTTCGGGAGCGGGTACGGGAATGGTTGAAGACGCTGCGAAAGTTCAATGGCGTGGTGCTGCTATCGACGCAGAATCTATCGGACATCTTCAATTCGCCGATTCGCGACGTGGTGTTGGAGTCGTGCCCCACCAAGGTTCTGTTGCCGAATGCGGAGGCGGCAAACCCGGCTTCGCGGGAGTTCTATGAATCGATTGGGATGAATGATCGGGAGGTGGACATCATCCAGAAGTCGATTCCGAAGCGGCATTACTATGTGGTCTCGCCGGTGGGCCGGCGGCTGATTTCGCTCGGGCTTGGGGGCGTGGGGCTTTCGTTTGTTGGGATCAGCAGTCGCGAAGAGCGGCAGTTGGCGGAGCACTCGATGGAGCAGTTTGGAGGCGACTGGGCGGCGGAGTGGCTCCGGATGCGCGGCCTGGTGGATTGGGCGGAGTATCTGGAGCGGCAGGACGAACCGAAGCGGAGGGTACTGGCATGATGTTTTCTCGGCGTTGGGCATTGCTGACGGCGGCGGCCTCTTTCACGGGCGTGCGGCCGGCGCGGGCTGGAGTGCTGGCGGGGTTCGCAACAGAGTGGACGCAGATTGCGAACAATCTGCAGTTGATCACGAGCTACATCCGGCAGGGCGAGGAACTGCGGCAGAAGATCCTGATGGTTCTCGACATGGCGAAGAACACGGCGGAGTTGCCGTTTCAGGTGTTCGGGCCGATTATGGCGGACATTTCGTCACTGGCGGGGATTGTGCAGAGTGGCCGGTCGCTGGCGTACTCGATGGCGAATTTGGATGCTGAGTTTCGGAACCGTTTCCGGGGGTGGGGATACAACGCGCGGGCCTGGTTCACCGACTACCGGAATTGGTCGCAGACGAGTTTGGATACGACGCTGGGGACGCTGCGCGCGGCGGGGTTGCAGAGTCAGCAGATGCAGAGTGAAGAGGCTGTTTTGCAGAAGCTTCGCGGGATGGCGAATTCGTCGGATGGGCGATTGAAGGCGGTGCAGGTTGCCAACCAGATCGCCGAGCAGCAGGTGCAGCAGTTGATGAAGTTGCGGCAATTGATTCTGGCGGATTTGCAGAGTAAACAGGCTTTTCAAGCGGCGCAGATCCAGCGGGAGGCCGCGAGCGAGGCTGCGACCGAAAAGTTTTTCCGGTTCAACCTGCGCAAAGGGGATGGACGTGGCTTTCAGGCTGGCCAATGATGGAGGAATGCGAATAAGGACATTTGCACTGATTCTGGTTTTGGGTGGCTGCACGAAGGAACTGTCGAGCACCATCGTGGCGAAAGTGGAAGCGGCTGGGGCTGGCGATTTGCGGAGCGCGTCGCCGCAGGCGATGGAGATTTGGTTCCAGCAACACAGGGATCTGGCACTTGAGGTGAGGCAGCTTTGCCAGCCGGTGCAGAAGAGTGCGCCGGCGAATTGGGCCGACTCCACCGAGGGCAAGGTTTGTGTGGCGGCGAGTGTCGCGAGTGTTTTCCGCTTTCAGGAGCGGAAGGGCGACGGAAGAGGTTTTGAAGCGGGTAAGTAGCGTGGCGACTTGAAGCGGTTGTCGCGCTGCGGAAGGAGCAGCGATGACAATACGCCAGAGTTTCCGATGGATGGCGCTTGTGTGTCTTGCTGTCGGGCTGCTGAGTGATTCGGCGCTGGCGCAGACTTCGCCGAGCGTGATGCTCGACCAGTATCGAGCGGTTCGGGTCTCTTGGCTCACGACGGCGGCGGGTTACGCCAACCGGCTGTTTGGCATTTTGGCGCTGATCGAGTTCGCTTGGACAGCGGCGATTCTTGTCCTTGAGAAAACCGACCTGCAGGGTTGGACGGCGGCGCTGATTCGCAAAATGATGTTCATCGGGGCGTTCTTCGCGTTGTTGAGTTTTGGTGCGGACTGGATTCCTCGGATCATCAATAGCTTTCAGATTATTGGTCAGAATGCGTCTGGGCTGCCGTCGCTGGCTCCGACAGATGTTCTGGTGCGCGGGTTGAACATTGCCGGGAATTTGCTGAGCGGGGCGGCAGAGTCGGGGTGGTTGGGAAATTTCGGTTCGGCGTTGGCGCTGGTGTTTGCCGCGCTGCTGGCGTTTCTGGCCTTCCTGGGGATGACGGTGCAACTGGTCGTGACGCT
>CAMATG010000556.1 GCA_945860645.1 Candidatus Sulfopaludibacter sp. SbA3
GCGTCTTGATCACCCGGATATACGCCGGCATCGCCGCCGGCCGCGCCAGGCTCAACTCCGCGTCCCGCTCCGCCACCCGCGTCTCCCGCGCCGCCACCGTATCCATCAGCCGCATATTCAGCGCCCGATACTCGGCCTCATGCGGCCCCTTGAACGCCTCCCCCCGGTTCGCCAACGCCTGCGAAATCTTCTCGTAATACCGCGTCACAAACACCTGCTCCGGCCCCGTCACCGACTGAAAAACCAACGTCGCCGACGGCACCCCGGCCTTCTTATACAGCGCGTTCAAGTCTTTGACAATCGACTCAAACTCCGCCATCCGCCCGCCCTTGATCGTGTACCGCCGCGTATGCTGAATGTTCTGCCCCGCCAGTGACATCACCATCAGGGCCAAAAGTAGTAGCTGTTTCATGTTCGTTTCCTCGTTCCGAAAGTGTTCGGTCCGCCTCTAAGCGCCAAAAGAATCCGAACGGGGCCATGGAAACGGAACACCGCCTACGCTACTCTAAGCAAAGTGACGACCCGCCGCTCCTTCCTCGCCCTCGCCGCCGCCCCGCTCCTCCTCGCCCAAAACGAGGACGGCGCCCGCAAGGCCGCCGATAAATGGCTCGCCCTCCTCGACGAAGGCAAATACCCCGACGCCTGGAAACAGGCCAGCAAACATAGCCGCCCCCAGATCTCCGCCGACAAGTGGTTCGCCCAGCTAAAGGCCATGCGCGAAGCCGCTGGAACCCTCAAGTCCCGCAACTTCACCTCGGCCAAAGCGTCCAAAACCCACCCCGGCGCCCCCGATGGCGACTACATGATCCTCGAATACGCAACGGCCTTCGACAAGAAGCCGAAGGCCGCCGAGATCGTCGTCCTCAGCCGCGAAGGCGGCTGGAAAATCGCCGGATACTCCATCCACTAACTAACTCGGATACGCGCCCGCAATATAGCTCTGCAAATGGTCAATCGTGTCCTCCTGCTCGGCGATCACCTGCTTCACCAAATCGCCAATCGAAAGCACGCCAACCACAAGCCCATCCGCCACCACCGGTAAATGCCGCACCCGGTTCTCGGTCATCAGCCGCAAGCAATGGTTCACCCCATCGGTCGGTGCCACCGTCACCAAATCGGTCGACATAATCTCGCCCACCTCAGTCTCCCGTGAAGACCGGCCGGCCAGAATCACTTTGCGTGTATAGTCGCGCTCGGAAAAAACACCGGCCAAACGGCCGTCCTGGAGAACGACGAGAGCGCCGATCCCCCGTTCCGCCATCTGCTCAATCGCAGAATAGACGGACGCTTCCGGAGCGATAGAAAAGACCCGGCGGCCTTTCCTGTCGAGCAACGTTCCAACGGAAACCGATGATCCCTTCATACGGTATCCTCCTTTGGTGCGCCAACACTATCCGATCCGCCCACCCCCCCGCAACATGAAATTAGTGCCAAGCACCAATTTAATGAAAACACCCCCATCCCCGCCCCTCGCGACCCAAAAACAGCCCATTTCGACCCATTTTTCGCCCCTTTCGTAAAACACCCGTCTGCCAAATCATTAAATTGGTGCCAGGCACCAATTTAATCTTCTCCCCTTTGTCAGCGCTTACACTCCCATGGGATACTGAGGCCATGCGGCTTCCTGTCATCATCCAAGGCGGTATGGGCGTCGGCGTTTCCAGTTGGCGGCTCGCCCGCGCCGTCGCCGAACAAGGCCAACTCGGCGTCGTCTCCGGCACCGCTCTCGATCAAGTCCTCGTCCGCCGCCTCCAGGACGGCGACCACGGCGGTCACATCCGCCGCGCCCTCGATCACTTCCCCTTCCCCGCCATGGCCGCCCGCGTCTGGGACCGCTTCCACATCCCCGGCGGCCGCCCCGAAAACCAGCCCTACGTCCGCCTCCCCCTCCACGTCAAAGACAACCCCCGCGAAATGCAGGAACTCTGCATCGTCGGCAACTTCGTCGAAGTCTTCCTCGCCAAGGAAGGCCACCCCAACCAAATCGCCATCAACTACCTCGAGAAAATTCAGGTCCCCCACCTCCCCTCCATCTACGGTGCCCTCCTCGCCGGTGTCGACGCCGTCATCATGGGCGCCGGCATCCCCCTCCGCCTCCCCGGCTCCCTCGACCTCCTCGCCAACAACCAGCCCGCCACCTACCCCCTCTACGTCATCGGCGCCGGCCCCGACGACGATACCCTCATGCACTTCAACCCCGCCGATTACATCGAAGGCCCCCCGCCCCAGCTCAAACGTCCCTACTGCCTCCCCATCATCGCCTCCAACACCCTAGCCCTAACCCTCGTAAAGAAGGCCAACGGCCGCGTCGACGGCTTCGTCATCGAAGGCCCCACCGCCGGCGGCCACAACGCCCCGCCCCGCGGCAAAATGCAGCTCGACGCCAACGGCGAACCCATCTACGGCGAACGCGACGTCGTCGACCTCGCCAAAATGCGCGAACTCGGCCTCCCCTTCTGGCTCGCCGGCGGCTTCGGTTCCGCCGAAAAGCTGAAAGAAGCGTTAGCCGAAGGCGCCGCCGGCATCCAGGTCGGCACCCCCTTCGCCTTCTGCGAGGAGTCCGGCCTCCAGCCCGAATTCAAACAAGCCCTCCTCGCCTCCGACCCCAAGCTCAAAACGGACCCCCTCGCCTCCCCCACCGGCTTCCCCTTCAAAGTCGTGCAAATGGCCGGCACCGTCGCCGCCGGCGAAACCTACGACAGCCGCCCTCGCATCTGCGATCTCGGCTACCTCCGCGAAGCCTACAAAACCCCCGAAGGCGCCATCGATTACCGCTGCGCCGGCGAACCCGTGTCCCTCTACGAGTCCAAAGGCGGCAAGCCCGAAGACGCCGCTGGCCGCATGTGCCTCTGCAACGGCCTCATGGCCAACATCGGTCTCGGCCAGGTCCGCGGCGGCGGCCGCCACCACGAACCCGGCCTCATCACCGCCGGTGACGATGTCGCCACCGTCAAGCGCTTCCTGAAGCCCGGCCAGACAACCTACACCGCCGCCGACGTCATCCACGACCTCCTCGGAAACTAACAAAATGAGCCACTGGGTCAACGTCCCCCTGGCCGATTACGAAGGCCACATGTCCGCCGCCGGCGTAGAACAACTGGCGCCGTTAGCCGATCTCTTCCGCGAAGCCCTCGCCCAAACCAACCCGGACTCCGTAGCCATCCTCGGCATCGCCGGCGGCAACGGCTTGGAACACATCGACCCCGCCACCACCACCCGCACCGTCGGCATCGACATCAACGCCGAGTACCTCGAAGTGGTAGCCCAACGCCATCCCAGCCTGCAAGCCCTCGAACTCCACCACCACGACCTGGCCGAAAAGCCCCTCGAAATCCCGCCCGTCTATCTGGTCCACGCCGCGTTAGTCTTCGAGCACGCCGGCACCGGCCAGTGCCTCGAAAACGCCATAAAGCTCTTAAATCCCCAAGCCCATCTATCGGTAGTCCTCCAACTCCCCAGCGACCAACAAACCGGCGTCGCCCCCACCCCCTACCCATCCATCCAACCCCTCAAAGAAACCTTCCAACACATCGACCCCGCCTGGCTCGTCGAAACCCTAGCCCCCTGCGGCCTGCATCTCGAACACGAAGCCCGCCACCCTCTCCCCTCCGGCAAGGCGTTCTGGCACGGCATCTTCAAGAAGTAGCGCAAAACAGCAAGGAGCAACGAACCCATGGACAACACCAGAGTCTTCAAAATGGCCTTCGCCGGCGTCTACCCCCACTACGTCGCCAAGGCCGAAAAAAAGGGCCGCACCAAAGCGGAACTGCACGCCATCATCCACTGGCTCACCGGCTACGACGAACCAGCCCTCCAACAGGCAATCGAAAACCGCTTTTTCGAAACCTTCTTCGCCAACGCCCCCCGCATGAACCCCAACGTATCCAAGATCACCGGCGTCATCTGCGGCTACCGCGTCGAAGAGATCGAAGACCCCCTCATGCAGCAAATCCGCTACCTGGACAAGCTGGTGGACGAACTCGCCAAGGGCAAGAAGATGGAAAAGATCCTCAGAGATTAAAGCGCAGCAGCCGAGCGTTCATCCGGTGCTCAGCCATCCGCCGGGCCCGCGCCTTCTCTTGCTCCGCAGGCCCCCAAAACGCCATCGGCAGCAAAATAGCAATCAGGATCGCCACAACAATCGCAACAACAATCGCCATGCCCATAGTCTACCCCACACACAGAAATGACGAGCGCTACTGACCTCCGAACCCTCTACAACTACAACGACTGGGCCAACGAAAAACTCCTGGCCGTAGTCTCCCAACTCACCCCCGAAGAATTAACCCAACCCATCTCCGGCAGCTACGGCTCCGTCCGCAACACCCTCGTGCACATCCTCAGCGCCGAATGGGGCTGGCTCGATCGCTGCGGCGGCCACCCCCGCGGCCCCGCCCTGCAAGCCGCCGATTACCCAAATCGAACCTCCCTCCTCACCCGCTGGAACGAAGTCGAATCGCACAGGAAAGCCTTCCTGACCAACCTGACCGACGACGACCTCGCTCGCCCCATCGCCTTCACCCTCGCCAACGGCCCCACCCAAACCGTGAAACTCGGCGAACTCCTGCACCACGCCGCCATCCACGCCGTCCACCACCGCGGCCAGATCGCCCTGCTCCTCCGCGCCCTCGGAAAAACGCCCGGAAATTTCGACATTCTCTTCTACTACGCGCGCCACCAGGGGCAGTAAGCCCTCCCCCCGGACCGGCCGGTGAGATCTGGACTAGTACCTAGTTGCACTAGTTAGCGTACTGTGTCATTCTGGCGCAATGCGCCGACCACCCGCGATGTTTCGCCTTACAGATGAGGAATTGAAGACGTTGGAGGGCTGGCTCCGGCAGGGTAAGACCGAACAGCGTATGGTGGAGCGG
>CAMATG010000557.1 GCA_945860645.1 Candidatus Sulfopaludibacter sp. SbA3
AGACGGGGCCGCAAGCGCCGAGATCTGGAGCGGCTTTAGCCGCGTCCTGCGACTTTCAGTCGCCTGCCAACCCCACCGCCTTTAGGCGGTGGTTGTTTAGGCGGTGAAACAACGCTCCGCCAGTTGCGAGACCGCAAGGGCCAGGAACTGATTGACGGTGTTCTTGAAATCGTCGAGAAGCACCGTCCCCTCCATCTTTCCATCGTTGGTGGAGACCCGCTCGTCCGTTATCGGGAAATGGAAGCCCTCATCCCGTTGATTCTGGACAAAGGTGTCCACATTCAACTGGTCACCAGCGCCTTCCGCCCGCTTCCCGAAGCCTGGGCGTCGGTACCCGGATTGAACGTCGTCGTCTCGATCGACGGGTTGCAACCGGAACATGATGAACGGCGAAAACCGGCTACCTATGACCGGATCTTAACCAATATACAGGGCCAGAACGTCACGATTCACTGTACAATTACGTCGCAAATGATGCGTTCCGACGGCTATTTGGAGCGCTTTTTGCAGTTCTGGACCCCTCGAAATGAGATCAAACGGGTCTGGTTCTCTATCTTCACACCCCAGCGTGGGGACTCGATGGAAGAGATTCTTTCGCCCGCGGAACGGAAAAAAGCGGTCGCCGACATGCTCAGTTTGCGGGAACGGTATCCCAAACTGGACATGCATCCCAAAATGATCGCCGAATACCTCACGCCTCCGGACTCGCCGGAAAGTTGTGTGTTTTCAATGACTACGAAAACTATCTCGGCCGATTTGACGACACTCATTACGCCGTGCCAGTTCGGCGGGGACCCCGACTGTGGCTCCTGCGGCTGTATTGCCTCGGCAGGGCTGAAGGCGATCGCCGATCATAAACTGGGTGGCCTGGTTCCCATCAACGCCATCTTCAAGGCCTCCATCGCAATTGGCCGCATGGTTTCCGGCGAAGAACGGGTGCCGGCACCGCAAAAGGCTAATTTCCCGATCCTTCGCTAACAGCTGGTAAGCAACATCACCCGCACAAAAAGAAAACCGCCGTGACCCGATCGGGTCACGGCGGTTTTCTTTTTGGTTTGAATCAGTTAGCGACCGGTCTTGCGGGGACCGCTGAACTTCTTGGGGCCGCCGAAGTTGCCGCCACCGCGCTTGGGAGCGCTATTGGACCAGGAGGGAGGAGTGGACTTCCCGGCCGGCCGGAACTGCTTGCGAGCCTGCGGCGGAGGGGGAGGAATGATCTCGCGGTCGGCGAAACGTTCCATCGGCTCCGGCATCGGATCCAAGTTGGCCACGATCTGGCGCGTCAACTGCACGTTCAAAGTGCGTTCAATCTTGCGGATGTCGTTGCGTTCCTGGCGGGTAGCGAAGGTGTGAGCAACGCCACGAGCCCCGGCGCGACCGGTACGGCCGACGCGGTGGATGAAGTCTTCGGGAACCATCGGCAGGTCGAAGTTGACGACGTGCGAGATGCCGTCGACGTGGATGCCGCGAGCGGCAACGTCGGTGGCGACCAACACGCGGTAGTCACCCTGCTGGAAACCGGCGAGGGCGCGGTTTCGCTGACCCTGGGTGCGGTCCCCATGGATGCTGGTGGCCTTCACGCCGACACGAGCCAGACGCTTGGCGAGCTTCTCCACACCATGACGGGTGCGGGCGAAGACCAGGAAGGACCCGGTTTCGCGGCCCAGCATGTGGTGCAGCAGGTCGACCTTGCGGTCGTGTTCGATTTCGTAGAAGTGCAGGTCGACGTTCTCGGTGGGCTTGGTCGTCGGGCCAAGGGCGATACGGACCGGGTTGGACAGGTGCTGGGCGATGAGCTTGGAGGCGCTGGGCTCGATGGTGGCCGAGAAGAACAGCGTCTGGCGCTTTTTCGGAATCTGACCCAGGATCTGGTGCAGAGCCGGGAGGAAGCCCATGTCGAGCATGCGGTCGCCTTCGTCAAGGATGACGTGGGTGACCTGGCTCAGGTTGGCCAAGCGGCGATCGAGGAAATCGCAGAGGCGGCCGGGCGTGGCGATGATGACCTGCGCACCGCGGCGGAGCGCGTTGAGCTGGGCACCTTCGGCCATACCACCGACGACGGTGGCGGCGCGGAAGCCGGTTCCTTGGGCGATCTCGTCGAACTCACGGGCGATCTGGATGGCCAGTTCGCGAGTGGGGCTCAGAATGAGAGCGCGGGGGCCGACGGCTTTGCCGGCGGGGGCGGGCTGCTGCAACATCGCTTCGATGAGCGGCAGGCAAAAGGCAAGAGTCTTGCCGGTGCCGGTCTGGGCGGTGGCAACGATATCGTTACCAGCCAGAGCGGCGGGGATGGCTTTGGATTGGACGGGCGTAGGTACAGCGTAGCCCTTCTTATTCAAGTTGCCCAGAAGAATCGGGGACAACGACAAGTCAGTGAAGAGATTCATTTAGTTTTTGAAAGGCGAAGTCAGATCAACGATCCAACTGTCGTCCTTGCAAAAAATAGGCAAGGTAAAAAGTACAGGAACGGGGTTGACTTCTAATCTCCACCAGAATAGCACAAACCGACACCACGCGGTTGTGGGCGGGCGCTGCAGAATGGTAGTGTCGGACAAAGACGATGGGAGAAGGCGATGCTGGGAGAGATATTGCTGGTCGCAATGGCGCTGACCCCGGTGGAGCGGGCGGTGGCGTATCTGTCGACCGAAGTCCCGCGTTGGCGGGCCGAAAACGGCTGTTTTTCCTGCCACAACAACGGGGACGGAGCGCGGGCGTTGTATGCCGCCGGCGTCGCGCCGGAGAACCCGGCGCTGCAGGAGACGACAGCATGGGTTACCAATCCGGCGGCGTGGGAGAGCAACCGGGGAGACCCGGCGGTGAGCGACAAAAAGCTGGCGCGGATTCAGTTTGGGGCGGCGCTGCTGGCATCCGGGCGACGGGAAGCGGTGTGCGTCGCGGCGGGGGTAATTGCCAAGGATATGGGCGCCGATGGTTCCTGGACGGTGGATTCCGGTTCGCCGGCAACGTATGGGACGGTGCTGGCGACCTATTTTGCGCGCGAAGTTTTGCGGGCTTGCGGGCGGGGGACAGCGTTGACCGACCAATGGCTGGCCGGGCGGCGGGCCGGGAGCGTTGTGGAGGCGGCGGCATTGCTGATGGCGGCGCCCGGGCGAGCGGACGCGCGCGAATTTCTACTGCGGGCGCGGACCACCGAGGGCGGCTGGGGGGAATACCCGGGAACACCGCCGCAGGTGTTCGATACCGCGGTCGCCGTGATTGCACTGCGCGGGGACGCGAAAGGGCGAGCGTGGCTGTTGGCCCGTCAGCAACCGGAGGGCGGGTGGGCGGAGACGACCCGGCCGCCGGGGTCGCAGAGCTACGCGCAGCATATCTCGACGACCGCGTGGGCGTTGATGGCGTTGTTGACG
Source organism: Candidatus Sulfopaludibacter sp. SbA3 (assembly GCA_945860645.1). GTDB lineage: Bacteria > Acidobacteriota > Terriglobia > Bryobacterales > Bryobacteraceae. The sequence goes on from CAMATG010000557.1 coordinate 3,369, forward strand.
GTTTGAGCAATCCGGCGCCCCCCTTTCGGCGCGGGGACTCGGCGAACTGCAAACATCGGCAGGAGACGGACCGGCGCGGGCGTTGGGAGAACCCCAACGCGGACATGACGGCCTCCGCAAACGGCAAACAGCGGCACACGGCGATGCGGCACACGCATAACGAAAATCCCACCGCCACCCCGTTCAGAGCGCGGCTTCGGCAACCGGCGAATTAGGGCAGACGGCGGACCGGCACATGCACCGCAAGAATCCCGGCGCGGACACAACTGCCTCCCCCCCCCCCAATTCCCTGCTCCAGGCGTCCGCACTCCCGCAGCTACTCGTACCGCAGACCGCGGGCCTCCATGATTCCCTTCATGTACCCAAACGCCAGAACTTTCCCCCCAATCGTGTAGCCGCTGGCTTTCCCGTTCTCCGCTTCTCCGGCCAGCGCCGGGGCGTGGTCCGGGCGAATGGGGCCGTCGAAACCGGCCTGGCTGTAAATATCCAGCATCCGCACCATGTCCGTCGGTCCATTGTCGTGGAACGTCTCGCGGAAGTGCGTCTTATCCCCCAACACGTCTCGGTAATGGACGAAGAAAACCTTCTTCTTCAAACACCATTCGCGGGCCAGCGAGTAGATATCCTCCTTCATCAGCAGGAAGTTGGCCTGGCAAAACGTCACGCCGTTATAGGGGCTCGGGACCATCGCCATAATGCGCTCGTAGTTGCGCTTGCTGTTGATGATGCGAGCGATGCCCCGCAGCGGGCTCAACGGCGGGTCGTCCGGATGCAGCGCCATTTTCACTTTGAACTTGTCGGCAACGGGCATCACCGCCTTGATGAAATACTCGCAGTTGGCCCACATCTTTTCTTCGCTCACTTCGCCGTATTCGGTAAGCCCTTGCCGGTTCGCGGCGGCGAGGTCGAACTCACTGGTCAGCGCGCCCCCGCGCTCCTGCACCGCCTGATTCGTTCGAGTCCACCCCAGCCCCGCCATGAAGTTGTAGCAGATCATGTGAATGCCGTTCTTCGCCAGCGCCTCGATGGCCCATTTGGTGTTCTCAATCTGCTCGTCGCGGCCGTCAAGCCCAAGCTTGATCTTCTCGAACGGCACCGGGTGGCCCTCCACGCCGGCAATCTGCATGCCGGCGGCCGCGAAGGCCTCTTTCTGGCGGCGAACGGCGTCGATGTAATCCTCCTTACGGGCGCGGGCCATACCGCCATTGGCGATGACCCACTTGATGCCGACCTGGCGGGCGATGGTGACGTCGCGGCTTTCGGGGTTGCCGAGCACTTCGGCGAGATAGAAGCGGCCGGGGCTCGTGGCCGTTGGGGCCTTGGCAACGGCTTCCTTCGCGGCGAACGTCAGCGCGGCGCCTTTCAGGCAATTGCGGCGCGATAGTTCCATGGGGTTCGAGACCTCCTGGCCTTGAACATACACCCGCCGCGCAACGGCGTCCAGCCCCAGTCTTGTCTCATACAAGATGAGCCTGAAGGAACAGGCGTTTCT
>CAMATG010000558.1 GCA_945860645.1 Candidatus Sulfopaludibacter sp. SbA3
AAAGAAGCAGAGGCCGAACGGGCGGCTAAGCGGGACGCGGCGATCAAGTCCCGCGAGACGGCGCGCGCGGAGGCGGGCTCGCGGGTGGCGCCGGATAAAGACCGGGTGGCCGTCGCGGCCGAACCCGCTGACCAGGGCATCACTGGGCCGATGCATGAGAAGTTCCTGCGAAAGATCGTGTTCACACGGGTTGATAAAGGCATGGCGTCGATCTCGGAAGCGGATGTGATTCAGGAAATCGGATTGGGGGAGCCACTGTTTTTTCGGGTGTATTTGGAGAAGTCGGCGCCCAAACTACTTAAGACGAAAATGTCAGAGTTTACGGACTCCGACATTGCGGGGGCCGTCCGGTGGGGAGTGCGGTTTACAGTGGCTGGAAAGCCGCCGGTTGAGACGCTCATGGAAAAGTGGGGGACGCGGCAGGAGAAGGTGAGGTGGACGACGTGGCGTGGCGTGTTTGTGAAAGACGGAGCGTCGTCGATGCCGGGGATGGATACGTTCGGGGAGTTCGTATCGCGAGGGTTGATTAAGGGCACGCTATCGCAGGGGAAAAACCGGGTGAAGGTGGAAATGTATCCGGTGGGCTACAAGAACACGACGGGGAAGGACGAGCGTATTGATGGTGATGTTGCGGCAACCGGGGAGATTACGGTGAACTACAGGGGAGCGATCACAACCACGTCGAAGCTATGTTCGCCGGATCCGGCGCGGCTGAAAGACTCAGGCATAGAAACCGCCATTTTGCGGCTGGCGCAAAAGCAGTGGAACACCCAGGAGCACAAGCCTGTGAAAGTGGAGATTACGCGCGATGGTTGGACGATTCGGCGGAATCAGTTAACGGGAGTGGTGACGGGCCGATCGATCGACGAGACGATCATGGCGCGAGGCGCGGAGTACTGCCAATGGGAGGGCTACCACTATTTGCAGCCCCACAATGGATCGGGGTTTGAGTCCGGCGGGGAGTTTACGAATGCCGTTGGGGCGCACTTCATGCCGTGCGCGTGCCTTGGGAAGTAGTTCGGGTTGGCGACGGCTCCGATGAGAGAGCCGTCGCCGGGTTGGCTGTGGATGGTTAGAAAATCAGGCGCAGAACCAGTTCGGTTTGGCGGCTGAGGTTGGCCTGGGCGGAGATACGGCCGAACTGGCCGAGCGCGCCGAAGGTGGTGTTGGGGCCGGCGAAAACCGGGTGGTTGGCCAGATTGAAGGACGAGGCGCGGAGGTTTGCCTTCAGCTTCTCGCTGATGATGAACTGCTTGGTCAGCGTGAGGTTGATGTTGTTCATGCCCGGGTTGCGGAGCCAGCCAACGCGGGAGCCGACGTTGCCGAAGGTGAAGTCCGCGGGTTGGGAGAAGGCGGCAGTGTTGAAGTAGGCGCCGAGCCGGTCGGTGATGCTGCCGCTGATGCCCGCATTGGGATCGCCGGGGACGTTGGGGCGCTGGGCGCCGGCACCGGCGAGGAAGAGGGTGTTCTGGTTGACGCCGAAGCTGAGCGGGAAGCCCGACTGGAAGGTGCTGAAGGTGGCAAGGTTCCACTGGCCCATGATCAGGTCAACCGGTTTGGAGGCGTTGCCGAGGAACTTCCGGCCCTTGCCGATGGGCGTATCCCAGGAGGTGGTGATGGTGAGGCGATGGGGCACGTCGAAGCTGGTGACGGCGCGTTCGACGCGGCGATCATAAAAATTCTGATAGGGGCCGATGTCGCCGATGTTCTTCGAATAAGTGTAGGAGACGATGGTGGTCAGCCCGTGCCAGAGGCGTTGTTCGAACTTCGTCTGGAACGAGTGATAGACGGTGTTGCCGAAGGTGGGCAGGTTGCGGGTGACGTTGAGGAACTGCGGGAAGGGACGCAGGAGTTGCTGCCGTTGGACGGTGGCGCCGGCGAGCTGGCCGACGGCGATTTTGCCGGCATAGGGGTTGGGCACAACGTCCAGCAGGGAGCGACCGAGCGAGAGGAACTGCGCGGGAACCTGATTGATGTTTTCGTTGATGCCGGTTTGCGGGTCACTGGTGATGTGGATGCCGCGGCTGCCGACGTAGCCGATCTGGAGGAGCGACTTGGAGAAGACCTCACGCTGGATGTTTACGTTCCAAGTGTGGAGAAGTGGCGTGACATCGCTGGGGTCGAAGTAGGAGATGTTCTGGCCCAGGAGGGTGGAGAGGCCGAGGGTGTTGCCGGTGATGGAGGCGAGTCCCGCGGGGAAAGGGTTGCTGAGGCGATCGCGCGGGGTGACGCCGTCCTGGCTGGTGACGACGGCGGTGGTGGTGGAAAAACCGACGGGATCGACGGAGCCGACGACCGGCATATAGTGCAGTGCGTATCCGCCGCGGAGAACGGTCTTCTGCCGCATGGTGTAGGCGAAACCGAAGCGGGGGGCGAAGTTGTTGCGGTCGGGGTTATAGATGCCGCGAGGCTGCCCGGCGACGCCGGCGTACTGCAGTCCGCCACGGGCACCGGAGCCGAGAGCATTCGGTGTGGTGATGTCGAAGCCGCGGGTGGCGCGGTTGTACCGTTCGGTACGAGGGGTCTCGTACTCGTAGCGGAGCCCCATGTTCAGAGTGAGCTTCGAGGTGACGCGGTAGTCATCCTGGAAGAAGAAGCCGTAGTACTTGTTGAGGATGGAGACGCCGTTGTTATTGGCGAGGGTGCCGCCGCCAAGGCCGAGGAGGAAGGAGGCCATGGGGAAGCCCGTGTTGCCGGCCGGGGTGAGCGCAGAGGGGCCGTTGGACCAGGCGTTGGAGAAGGAGAACGAGCCGGAGGGGTTCGTGTTGCGGAAGAAGTTTCCGTAAAGGAGGCGGAGGTCGGCGCCGGTCTTGAAGACGTGTTTGCCACGTTGATGGGAAACGTTGGTCTGCAGGACGTAGGTGCGGCCGACGTCGGCGATGAGGGGGCTATTGGCGAGTCCGGTGAAGCCGGTGACGCCGATGGTGGGGAATGCCTTGCGCTGCGTGAGGCCGATGAACTGCGGGGAGAAGCCGAGGGAAGAGAGATCGAAGCCGTCGGACCACGGGACGTTGTCCTCTTTGCCGAAGGCGTAGCCGAGGCGGACGTCGAAGGTGGTGGAGGAGTTGAGCAGGAAGGTGTTGCCCCAGGAGAAGCCGAGGTTGGGGCGATTGACGACGTTGCGGCCCTGGGTGGCGATGCCGTTAAAGTCATTGGGGAACACGAGGAGGCCGTTGCCCTTGTTCATGCGGAAGAAGGTGTTCCAGGAGTTGTTGAAGCGGTGGTCGAACTTGGCGACGAACATGTCGTAATTGCGGGGCCACTTGCCGGAGAAGCCGTAGTTCTGGACCCAGGGCTGGGCGGCATTGGGTGACGGGCGATTGGGCGTGGGCCAGAAGGGCATCATCTTCTGGGAGACCGGGTCCTGGCGATTGGCGGGGATGATGTTCCCGGCGAAGGGGGTACGGGTCGGCGTGCCGTTGACGGTGGCGACGGAGTAGGGATCGTAGAGGGTCTGCGGGACTTCGGAGAAGTCGCCGGTGCGCATTTTGGCGGTAGGGACGGAGAGGGTATTATCCTGGCCGTTGCCTTCGCGGGCGCCCTCAAAGCTGGTGAACCAGAAGGTCTTGTTGCGGCCGTCGTACAGCTTGGGGAACCATACGGGGCCACCAAGGGCGAAGCCGTAGGTATTGGCGCTGAAGGCGGCGAGTTTGCGGCCCTGGCCGCGGGCGAAGTACAGATTGGCGTCGAGCGCGGAGTTGCGGAAGAAGTGGTAGGCGGTGCCGTGGACGGAGTTGGTGCCGGACTTGATCACCATGTTGGTGATGCTGCCGCCGGAGCGACCGTATTCGGCGGAGAGTGTGCCCATTTCGAGTTTGAACTCGGCGATGGCGTCGACCGAGGGAACCCACTGAGAGATGTTGACGCCGCGGTTGACGTTGACGGTGTTGGAGGCACCGTCGACGAAGATGTCTGTGGCGGCGACGGGGGCGCCGTTGGCAGAGAAGAAGATGTTGGTGATGGTGTCGTTGGGGCGGGTGTCCTCGCCGTAGCGGTTATTTACGACGCCCGGGGTGAGGGTGAACATGAAGAGGGAACTGCGGCCCTTGAGGGGGAGGTTGTCGCGGATCTCGGAGCGGATGGCGGTGCCGAGCGAGGTGGTGTCGGTTTCGAGGACGGCGACGTTGGCGACGACGTTGACGGTGTCGGCCGTGTCGCCAAGCTGGAGGGCGACGTCCTGGCGGAGGGTTTGGGTGAGGGCGAGCGAAATACCCTTTTCGACGGAGGTGCGAAACCCGGCCGCCTTAACGGTTAGCTCGTAGTTTCCGGGAGGGAGGAGCTGGAAGATGAAGAAGCCGTCGGCGTTAGTGACGGTGGTGCGGTCCTGACCGGTATCGACGCTGCGGAGCGTGATGGCGGCGTTGGCGATGGAAGACTGTGAGGGATCGGAGACGGTCCCCTGGAGAGTGGATCGGAAATCCTGAGCGTTGAGTGCGGCCGCGAGAACGAGTGCGAGAAGAGAGAGACGCCTTAGCATGGCGGGACGATATCAGATTCTTAATCCGGATGGCAGGGGTAAGTTCAAGATATTTGAACTAACTGAGAATGGGCCGGACGACGTGGCCGTGGACATCGGTGAGCCGGCGACGGACGCCGTTGTGATAGTAGGTGAGTTTTTGGTGGTCGAGGCCGAGGAGGTGGAGGGCGGTGGCGTGGAAATCGTAGACGGTGACGGGATTCTCGGCGGGTTGATAGCCGAGTTCGTCGGAGACGCCGTAGGCGGTGCCGGGCTGGACACCGGCGCCGGCGAGCCAGCAGGTGAAACAGTTTGGGTGATGGTCGCGCCCTTTTTTGCCCGCACCTTGCGCGACGGGCGTGCGGCCGAATTCGGTGATGCCCATGACGAGGGTGTCTTTGAGG
>CAMATG010000559.1 GCA_945860645.1 Candidatus Sulfopaludibacter sp. SbA3
TTGGGGATGACGTTGCCGGTGAAGGGGGTACGGACGTAGCGGCCGTTGGTAAGAACGGTGCTGCGGGGGTCGTAGACCTGGTAGGCGGCTCCGAGGGCGAGATACTCCGACAGATCACCGTCGTGCATTTTGGCGGTGGGAACGGTGGAGGTGATGTTGCCGCCGGAGTCCGGGTTGCCGAACTTGTTGGCTTCATAGGCGAAGAACCAGAAGCTCTTGTTCTTGCCGTTGTAGAGCTTTGGGATGTAGATGGGCGCGCCGGCGGAGGCGCCGTAGCGGTTGTCCTGATAGATCGATATTTTTTGGCCGGAGCGGTTTTGGAAGAGGGTCGGGGCGTCGAGGGCGGAGTGGCGGAACCATTCGTGGGCTTCGCCGTGGAGGGTGTTTGTCCCGGACTTGGTGGAGACGTTGACGGTGGAGCCCATGGTGTGGCCGAGGGCGGCGTCGAAGGCGGCGGTTTGGACCTTGAACTCGCTGATGGCGGTTTGGGGGGGCGAGAAGGCCACGCGAGGAGCGGTGCCGTCGGAGAAGGTGTTCGACACGCCGTCGATGGAGAACTCGTTCTGGTTATTGCCGCCGCCATCGGTGGAGAACTGGGAGGGGGCGGAGTTGAAGCCGGCCTTGCGGAGGCGGAGGTTGGTGCCGTTGACGGTGCCGGGGGCGAGATGGACGAGGTCCATGGCGTTGCCGGCGAATTGCGGGAGTTCGAGGACGCGGCGTTCGTCGATGATCTGGCCGAGGGAGGCGTCGGTGGTGGCGAGGAGTGGCGTGGTCTCGGTGACCTGAATGGTCTCTGTGGCGGCGCCGACTTCGAGGGCGATGTTCACTTCGACGTTGTCCTGGATGCGGACCTGGATGCCTTTGCGTTCCCATTTCTTGAAGCCCTGGAGCTGGCAGTTCAAGGCGTAGGGGCCGGCGGGGAGATAGGGCAGGACGAAGTTGCCGGAATCGTTCGTTTTGGCTGAGGCCGAGACGCCGGTGTTGTCGTTGACGATGCGTACTTCGGCGCCTGGTACGACGGCGCCTGTCGAATCGGTGACGCGGCCGGAAACAGTACCGCGCGGGTCCTGAGCGGACAACGTGCAGACAAGCACCAGCGCCGCGGCGGCGAGGCCGGCGGTATATCTAAACTTGGACATCCCTTACTCCTATTCCACTTCCAAAGGCTTTGATAGTAGTTTCAGCGCCTTACAGGAATGGCGTCTAGTGAATTCACGGCAAATTCACGGTGAAACGGGGTGCGATATACTGGCCGTGGCCTGAGTTCTTTATAGAGATGGCATCTTTTACTCCAACTGGACCGGTACTTACGGTACGCGATGCGGGTTCCCCGGAGGGCGATCCGCGCCGGTTGCTGTTGCAACGGATTGCCGCGAGCGCGCCGTTTCAGAAATCGAATCGGTTGCGGGAGTTGTTGTTGTTTGTGGGGGAGCATTCGCTGTCGAACGGCGATGTGCATTTGCGGGAGCACGACATCGGGGTGGGTGTCTTTGGGCGGCCTGTGGATTACGACACGAGCCAGGATACGCTGGTGCGGGTGCAGGCGTCGCAGTTGCGGAAGAAGCTGCAGCAGTATTTTGAGGAAGAGGGGCGGGCGGAGTCGCTGGTTGTTGATCTTCCGAAGGGGAGCTACGCGCTGGTTTTCCGGGAGCGGGAGACGGCGGCGGAGGTTCCGGTTGTGGCGGTGGCTCGACCGGGGCGGCGATGGTGGTTGGTTGGGGTTGTGGCGGGGTTGGTTATGTTGAGCGGATGGCTGGCGGTACAGAATGTGGGGCTGCGGCGGCGGGCGGAGTTTGGGGCGGCGGCGCGACCGAGCGTTGACGCGTTGTGGCAGCAGTTGTTTGGCAACGGCGAACATTCGCACATGGTGCTGGCCGATGGGAATCTGGTGATTCTGGAGGACGCGATCCAGCAGGACATTTCGTTGCCGGATTATCAGAATAAGGAGTTCCGGCGGTTGGCGGAGCGGAAGATTGAAGATCCGGCGATTCGGGCGTTGGTGTTGAACGTGGCGGGCCGGAACCACACGAGTATGGCGGACGCGAGCGTGCTGCGGCGGTTTACGCTGTTGTTCGCGGCGAATGGGTTGCCGTTTGACGCGATCAATGCGCGGGAGGCGACGATCAACCAGTTGACGGGGCACAGCAACAGTATTCTTTTGGGGAGCCGGCGGGCGAATCCGTGGGTGACGTTGTACGAAGACCGGTTGAACTTTCAGACGGTGTTCGAGGAGTCGCCGCGGGTGGCGTATTTTGTGAACCGGACGCCGCAGGCTGGGGAGGCGCGGGAGTATCGGGGGCGTTGGACGCATGGCGGGTTTTGCCGGGTGGCGTTTTTGTCGACGGCGAAGGGGAATGGGAACGTGCTGTTGATTTCGGGGACGGACGTGCCATCGACGGAGGCGGGCGGGGAGTTTCTGGCGAGCGAGGAATCGGTGGGGCAGTTGCGGCAGGCGTTCGGTTTGCGCGCGGGGGAGGCGATGCCGCATTTTGAAGTGTTGTTGCAGACGCGGCTGGTGAACAACACGGTGGCGCAGTTTGACGTTGTGGCGAAGCGGCGGAACTAGCGCGGAGTCTGCAAAAATAGTCTAAGGTCCCCGAGGCGGGGACATACTTTTCTGATCCGAGAAAGAACCATGTCTAAACGAGAATTTCAAACTGAAGTTAATCAACTCCTGCATCTGATCGTCCACTCGCTCTATTCGCATCCGGAGATCTTCCTGCGTGAGCTGGTTTCGAACGCTTCTGACGCGCTCGATAAGCTGAAATACCTCACGCTTACGGAAGAGCCGTATAAGTCGATCGCCTTCGATCCGAAGATTGAGCTGGTGCTGGACGAGGAGAAGAAGATCCTGACGATTTCCGATAACGGGATCGGGATGAACGAGGAAGATCTGGTGGCGCATCTGGGCACGATTGCCCGTTCCGGCACCAAGAACTTCCTGGCGAATTTGAGCGGCGACGCCAAGCGGGATTCCAACCTGATCGGGCAGTTTGGTGTTGGATTCTACAGCGCGTTTATCGTGTCCGACCGGGTGGATGTGGTGAGCCGGAAGGCCGGGGAAGAGCAGGCGTTCCGCTGGACGAGCGACGGCAAGACGGGGTTTGAAATTGAGCCGTCGACGCGCCCCGGGCAGGGGACCAGCGTCACCGTTCATTTCAACGATGACGGGGCCGATTACGCGCACAGCTGGAAGCTGAAGGACATCATCAAGAAGTACTCCAACCACATTGCGTTCCCGATTCTGTTGACGTCGAACGAGAGCGAGTGGAACGAGGAAGAGAAGAAGTCCGTCACGACGCTGAAGACCGAGCAGATCAACGCGGCGAGCGCGTTGTGGAAGCGGTCGAAATCCGAGTTGAAGGACGAGGATTATAAAGAGCTGTATAAGACCCTGGCGGGTGGCTATGACGACCCGATGTTCTGGTTCCACACCAAGGCCGAAGGGACGATGGAGTACACGACGCTGTTCTTCGTGCCGTCGAAGGCTCCATTTGATTTGTATCAGGCCGATTACACGCCGGGCGTGAAGTTGTATGTGAAGCGGGTGTTTATTACGGATGACTCGAAAGAGTTACTGCCGACTTACTTGCGGTTCCTGCGCGGGGTGATTGATTCCGAAGATCTGCCGTTGAATGTGAGCCGCGAGATTCTGCAGCAGAACCGGACGCTGGCGGCGATCCGGACGGCGAGTGTGAAGAAAGTTTTGAATGAGTTGAAGTCGATTGCGGAGTCTGATGTCGAGAAGTATGCGGCGTTTATTGACCAATACAACAAGCCTTTGAAAGAGGGTTTGTATAGCGACTACGCCAATCGCGAGGCGTTGATGGATCTGATTCGGGTGAAGACCACGAAATCCGACACCTGGACTTCGTTCGCGGAAGTGAAGTCGCGGATGCAGGAAGGGCAGAAGGGGATTTACTTCATCACGGGCGGGCTGGGCGCGCAGTTGCGGACTTCGCCGTTGTTGGAGATATACAAGAAGAAGGACATTGAAGTTCTGATTCTGGATGATGAGATTGATGAGTTTGTCTTTGCCGGGATTGAGAAGTATGGCGATATCGAGCTGAAGGCTGTTAACAAGACTTCGGCGGGCGAGGATTTGAAGACCGAGGAAGACAAGGATAAGAGCGAGGATTTGAAGCCGCTGTTGGAGAAGTTGAAGACGGCGCTGGGCGGGAAGGTGAAGGATGTTCGCGCGTCGATGCGGTTGGCCGATAGTCCGAGCTGTATTGTTTCCGATGAAGATGAGCCGAGCATGAAGATGCGGCAGATGCTGCGGAGCATGGGGCAGGCGGCGGGGTTGCCCGATACGAAGCCTACGCTTGAGGTGAATCCGGACCACGAGATTGTGAAGAAGTTGCTGGTGGCTGGGGATGACTCGTTGGTGAATGATGCGGCGTATTTGTTGCTGGATCAGGCGTTGCTGATTGAGGGGATTGCGCTGGAGGACCCGGCTGGGTTTGTTCAGCGTTTGAACCGGGTGTTGGCTAAGGCTGTGTAGCTGGTTTTTTGGGGGCCGCTCCTTGTTCTTGGGGGCGGCCTCTTCTTCTTTTGGGGATGCGGGCGAGGGTTGGGTTTTGGGGACACGCTGAAGCATGTCCCCGGAGGGGGGCGTTGCTGCGTGGCGGGATTTGCCTTTGGGGTTGGCGGGCGAGGAGTGAGTTTGGGGGACACGCTGAAGCATGTCCCCGGAGGGGGTTGAGCTGCGTGGGGCGTTCCGCGCTTCACTCTGGCGGAGGTCTAGGCGAGGAGGTCTTTGACGATGTTGCCGGCGACGTCGGTTAGGCGGAAGTTGCGGCCGCTGTAGGGGTAGGTGAGCCGGGTGTGTTCGAGGCCGAGTTGGTGG
>CAMATG010000560.1 GCA_945860645.1 Candidatus Sulfopaludibacter sp. SbA3
GCGCGCTGCCATTGGAGCAATCGCAGGCGCTGCTCGAGAAAATGAAGCCCGTGCTGACCAGCGAAAACCGCGATCACCTCATGGAACGCCTCGTCGCGCTGCTTTCGATCGATCAGCGTCGCGCTCTCCGCGACCGCGTCTTCAATCCCCCCAACGCCCCCGTCAGCTACCCCTTCCTCTGGGACATCCCGCAGCACGACTACGTGCAATGGAATGGCATCGGCGCCAACGGCGGCGTCGGCCCCATCGGCCGCAACGCCGGCGAAGTCATCGGCGTCTTCGGCACCCTCGACTGGCAGCAGAAGAAGGGCTGGACCATCTCCTCCGTCCTCGGCGGCCAGGGCTTCGGCGAGACCCACATCAGCTTCCAGTCCTCCGTCAACGTGCACAACCTGCGCCAGTTGGAAGACCGCCTCTGGAGTCTCCAGTCCCCCCGATGGGAGGACCCCGCCGCCGGTCTGCCCGCCATCGATCCAGCCAAACGCGACCGCGGCGAAAAGCTCTTCGTCGAACATTGCGCCACCTGCCATGCCAACATCGATCGCAGCAGCGACAGCCGCCGCATCGTCGCCCACATGGACAAGGTGTCCGCCACCGGGACCGACCCGGCGATGGCCAATAACAGCGTGAAGTACGACGGCTTCAGCGGCATCCTGCGGAACATGTACATGAAGGCCGACGTCGGCGCCGTGCTGCTGAATACCAAGGCCCCCGTGGCCGCCATCCTCACCACCGCCACCCAAAACGTCGTCGCCACCCCCAGCCCCGATAAATGGTGGTTCACGCGCGCCGCCGAATGGGCCGTCGATCTCTTCAATGAGTACACCGGCAACGACATCAAGCCCAGCGTCAAATCCGGTGACTACACGCCCGACACGACCGCCGCCCCGTTCCAATCGCTGCAATCCTACAAGGGCCGGGCGCTGAACGGCATCTGGGCCACCGCGCCCTACCTCCACAACGGCTCCGTGCCGACGCTATACGATCTGCTCCTGCCAGCCGCGGACCGGCCGAAGAAGTTCCGCGTCGGCTCCCGCGAACTCGACGTGAAGAAGGTGGGTCTTAAACACGGTGAATCCGAATACGACGGCTTCCTCTTCGATACCTCTCAGTTCACCAACTCGAACGCCGGTCACGAGTACGGCACCAAGCTGACCGACCCGCAACGCGAGGATCTGGTCGAATATCTGAAATCGCTCTAACTTACTTGGCCGCGCCGAAGGCGATGATCTCTTTGGCCACTTCGTCCGGGTGCGACGCGAAGAGGTAGAAGTTCCCGCCTTCGATGTCCACCACCTTCGCCTTCGGCACGCCAGCGATAAAGTCGTCCCGGTGCCGTTTGCGGATGATGATATCGATCGGATTCTTCGTATCGGTCTTCGAGAACAGCGCCAGCACCGGCATCTGGATCTTGGTGTACTCCGGTTTCTTCCGGCCGGCGAAGATCGCGTCGCGAATCTGCAGCGACGACTTCGCCGCTCCCAGGCTCCCGTCCGGCTTCTCTTCGTAAATGTTCCGCAATTCCGCTTCCGGGAAGGTCATGCCCTGGGTTTTCTTCTGCCACGCCATGTAGGCGGCGAACGACGTGCGGTCCACCGGCACGGGCTTGGTCGCCGTCGGGGGCACGGTGCCGGCGGGGATTTTGTAGTCCGGCATGGTCAACGTCGGGTCCTCGGCGGAGTTGATGTAGACCAGTCCGGTCACCCGCGGCGAGCCCTGCGCGCCGATGGTCGAGGCATCCTGTCCGCCCCAGGAGTGGCCGGCCAGAATGACGTTGTTCAGGTTCAGCGTTTCCAGGACTTTCAGGACATCGGCGGCCGACCAGTCGGCGGTGTGGCCCTCTTCGGTGCGCGTGGAGGCGCCGTAGCCGCGGCGCGAAATGCCGTAGACGTGGAAGTTCGCGGTCAGCTTCGGGGCCAGGTCGTCATAGGCGTGCGCGGAGAGGTAGCCGGCCAGAAGGACCAGCGGCCGGCCGGTGCCGCCCCAGTCGAGGACCTCCAGTTGGACCCCGTTGGCGACGGTGACCATCTGCGTCTTATGCGTCGACGGATCCTTCCACCCCTGCGAAAAGAGCGTCGAAATGCATACAAAAGGTACCAAAAATCGCGCAAACATACCCCGATTGTACCTATTTTCATGGCGAACAAACGGCGAAAGTGGTATGCTCTTCGCATGGCGCACAAACAGTGCCGGGTTACGGTGACAGACATGAATGGGATCGACCACACGGTGACGGTGGAGGGCGATTCGGTGTACCTGGCGGCGGCGCGCGGGCTGGCCGAACTGCGACGCCACGGGTGGGTGGGGGAGATCGCCTCCGGGATCAACGTGATTCAGGTTTTGATTCACGAGAACCGGGAGGTGTCGCATGCCGTCTCCTACCGGAAACTGGTGGAGTGGGCGGGGCGGACGGCGGGCGGTCCGGCGGAGGTCGTACGGCGTCGCGAGGTGCGCGATGTGCTGGGACTGGGCTCAGGCGCGAAGGAAAAGTTTGCGGGCATATAGCCAGTAGGCGAGGGCGAGGTGCAGGGCCACGTAGGTCAACGCGTACAGCAGGCTGGCGTTCATGGGAGAGGCGAGGGGCACGAAAACGGCCTGATAAATGGCGGTTTTCCAGTGCAGCAAGTGCAGGGTGATTTCAATGAACTCGCTGGCCATGTAGAGGGCGATGGCGTTCATGCCCATGACCATTGCAGGCTGGAATGGCTTCACGACTTTCATCCCATCGATGAGCCAGAGCAGGAAGGCGAAGACGCTGAAATCGAGGCCGGCCATGAGGAGGGTGAAGGACGAGGTCCAGAGCTTTTTGTTGATGGGCAGCACGGTGTTGAGCGCGAGGCCGGCGGCGATCAGCACGATGCCGATGACGACCAGGCGCAGGGCGCGTTTTTGCACGTCGTTGGAGGATTGCAGGATGTGTCCGGCCAGCACGCCGAGCAGGCAGGTGGCGATGGCGGGCAGGGTGCTGACGATGCCTTCGGGATCCCAGGTTTTGGTCTCGCCGTAGTTGTGGGCGCCGAGAATAATTTTATCGATGTAATGGGCGAAGTTCCCTTCGACAGAGAGGTCGCCGGGGGCGAAGCCGGGGGCTGGGATGAAGCTCATGATGGCCCAGTAGCCGGCGAGGAGGGCGACGGTTGCCGCGATCTGGCCGCGAATGGAGGTGTTGAGGAACAGGAATGCCGCGATGGCGTAGCAGATGGCGATTCGCTGCAGGACGCCGAGGATGCGGAAGGTGTCGAGTGGGAACGTCGGGAAGGCGTAGATGAGCAGGCCGAGGCCGAAGAGGATGGCGGCGCGGCGGAGGATGTCTTTGTAGAGTTGGGGGCGGGGTTGGTCGAGCTTGCGGCCGAGGGAGAGGGTGATGGCGACGCCGACGATCCAGACGAAGCTGGGGAAGACGCAATCGGTGGGGGTCCAGCCGTGCCATTCGGCGTGCTGGAGCGGGGCGTAGGTGGTGCGGCCATCGCCGGGCGTGTTGACCAGGATCATGAGCGCGATGGTGAGTCCGCGGAAGGCGTCGAGGGAGAGTAGGCGGGACACGATTAACTAGTGTAGCCGGAGGGGCACGGGGAAATCCGATATAGGGGTTTTCCGGTAGCACGGCCCTGTGGGAAAGGTGTGGAAAAGTTAGGCGTAGGCGCGGAGTTCGTAGAGGCGGGCGGTTTTGGCGCCGTTGGTTTCTTCGATCTTTACTCGGAGCGCCGTGGCTTCGACGGCTGGGAACTTCAGGACGCGGCGGCGCATGTAGTTGTCTTTCTCCTCCGCCACGGTCTGCCAGCGGCCGGAGACTTCCGCTTCTATTGTGTATGCCCGTACACAGTCCGGGTAGCGGAACAGCGGCTGGCGGGTGTGACGGTTCATGTCCGTATCCCAGGTCAGTTGTACGGTTGTGATCCGTTGGGCTGTTGGCCAGCGGAGTTCGAGGGTTGCGGGGAGGGTTTCGGAGATCCAGATGTTCGGCCAGCGGTCGGGACGGTTGGTGCCTCGGGCTACGTTTATTGCTTCGTAGGGGTGTTGTTGGGGCTCGATCTTTTGGGCGAAGTTCTGGTTGTTGGTTAACGCATGCCACCGGGTGGGGCCGGGCAGTTCGGCGGCTGTGCAGCCCACGGGGGACTGCGCCGGGGTGTCCCGAGCGTCCTGGTGGCGGGCCCACTCTATTCCTTCCGCCTTCTCCAGATAGATCCAGTAGAGTTGATTGGGTTTCACCCTTATTTTCAATGGGATGGTTTGCCATCCTTCGCCGGTTACTTTGATCGTTTTCCGGGTGAGATCGGTGGTGGATTGGAAGTCGTAGACGGTTTCAGCGGCGCGGAGGCCGAGAGTTACTTCACCGGCGCCGCGGAGGCGAAGTGACACCGAATCAATGTGATCTGTCGAAATGGGAAACAATTGCGCGAATGGCATTGTGAGAGGCGTCCAGGTGTCGCCGTCGGGGAATGCCAGGGGGGTGGCGCTAGTGGCGGAGATGGTGGCGCGGCGGGCGAGGTCGGCCGGGTCTTCGTTTTCTACGCCGGGGAGGAACTGGTCTTCTCGGATCAGCGTCTGGCGGAGTTCGGGTGCGTGTTTGGCCGCGACGTCCTTGGGCAGGCAGTTGTACTTTTTGCAGAGGGCGGCGGCGACGCCGACGCCGTGGCCGACGATGGCGCCGGTGCGCAGGACGCGCGTCGAGGAGAAGGCCACGTAGCTGGTGCTGATGGGGCGGCCGGCGACTAAGAGGTTTGTAATGTTGCGGGAGTAGCAACTTCTTAAGGGAATGCCGTAGGGGACGGTGCCGGCTTCTTCCCAGGTGGGTTTGGTGTTGGGGCGGCTCCGGGCGAGGATGCCGCCGGGTTT
>CAMATG010000561.1 GCA_945860645.1 Candidatus Sulfopaludibacter sp. SbA3
AAACTCCGCACCTCCGCCGTCGCCCCCAGCCGCAACGACGCCCGCCCCTCCGACCACCGGAACCCCGGCTCAATCGGGTGCCAACCCTTCTCCAACTGCCCGGCCAGCAGCGGCTGCCCCAGATCCACCAGCGGCGACAGCTCATCTCCCCAGCGCTGCCTGGCAATCCCCAGCCACAACCCCGTCACATTCCGCAGCTTCCCCCCGGCCGGAGAATACACCACCGCCTGCCCCGCCTCCAACGCCGCCCGCGCCGCCGGACCCGGCAACACAAACCGCGCCGGATCGCCCAACTCCGGATGTTTCTCGATATTCTCATCCCCGCCCGGCGCCAAATACACCTTCAACCCCGGCACCAGCCGGAACGGGTTGTCGTTCATGACACCCCAATACTGCTCCGAACTGACCGCCGTCAACAGAATCAGGTTCCCCGGATGCAGCCGCGCCGCCTCCTGCACGCCTCCAAACAGCGCCCGCCCCTGCTCCGCCCGCGCGTAGTTGTAGTTCACGGTCTGCCGCGCCCAGTACCCACTCCCGGCCGCGTAGGCCAACACCGGCGCCAACGCCCACACCGGCCGCCGCGCCACCACCACACCCATCGCCATCGCCAGGCCTATCGCCGGCACCGTCAGGTAGTAGTCGGAGATATGGTTCTTCAACGGCACAATCGGCCCCAGCGTCGCCAGAAACCACACCACCCCGAACAGTCCCCACTTCTCCCGCCGCCACGCCAGCCAGCCCAATCCCGCCACCACGCCCGCCGCCGCCAGCCACTCCCCCGCCGTCCACCATTGGGCATACTCCCGCGTCAACTCCGGCCGCCACAGCCCGGTGGCCATCCGCAGATAGGTGCCGAACGTAGTCAACAGGCTCCCATCGAAATACAGGGTATACACCGTGCTCGTCTGCGGCTGCGCCATGGATCGGTTGAACACCGCATACGCCCCAGCCACCACAAACAGCGGCGGCAAATCCCGCCACCGCTCCCGCCGGTACAGCAGCGTCAGCGCCGCCGCAATCACCGGATACACCACCTGCAACTCCAGCGCCCCAAAGCCCAGCAAAAAGAAAGCCCACTCCGCCCACCGCGCCCGCCGGCTCCCCGTCTCCAGCCACGTCCACCGCGCGTGGCAAGCGGCCAGAAGAAAGCACGGCCACAGGATCTGGTTGTACACGCTCGTCCACGACATCGCCAGCCCCAGCGCCGAGTTCACCAGCCACAACAGCGCCGCCACGATTCCCGCCGCACGCACGCCCGTCACCCGGTCCACCAACCGCATAACCAACCACAGATTCAACAGCTGCGTGGCAAACCCGACGATCCGGAACGGCAGCGCCTCAATCCCGAACAGCCCCTCTAACCCCAGGAAATACAACCGCTCCGACAACGGCCGGATCGTCCCCTGCGCCTTCGGCGAAAACAGCACCGCCAGCCAACCCGCGTCACCCGCCGCCTGCCGCAGGCCCAGCCACGCAAAGTCGTCCATCGCAAACCACGTCATCAACCCCGGCCAATACAACCACAAACACACCGCACACGCCAGGGCAAAACCAGCCAGCCGCTCCCTCATTTCGCCGCGGGAGCCGCAGCCGCCGGCGCCGGCGGAGGTGTACCGCGCAGCCCAACGGCGCTCACAATCAGGCCCAACTCGCGCTGGTCCACGCTCCCCGCCGCCAGAAACTGATCCAGCGCGAAGTCCACCGTCACCACATCGCCCTTCAACAGATCGGTCGCCACCGTCCGCTCCAGCGTCGCGCTCCCGGCCTTCGTGATGACTTCCGATTCCAGCGCCTTACCATTCACGAAAATCGTCAGCGTCGTCTTCGGCACTTTCTGCAGAAAAAGCTCCGGAACGGTGTATTCCATAAACAGTTTCGCGCCCTCAGCCGGAACCTGCTTCGGCGGCCGCAGCGCCACGGCGAACTTCGGCCCCGTCCAGCGCCACGCGCCGCTCTCCACGTCGTGGAATCCGCGCAGCAGTTGGATGGCAGCCTTCGGATCGGCCACGTTCACAGCCGACATCAGCTGCGAGGCGCCCTCCTCCACGTACTGCACGTCTTTCTTGCTCTTCTTGCACCCGGCCAGCGTGACCACCGCCAACGCCAGCACCAACGTCAATCTGCGCATCGTTCCACCTGTATCAGACAGCTATAAAATGTGGCCCCGCCGCCCAAATCGGTCAAACGGTCCGATATCAGTGTATTCAGTCCGGCCCTGTTTGCGCTACGTCTCGGCCAACGAACCGCCGGCACGGCCACCACACCCGGCGCCGTCTTCGCGTCCACAGCCGCAGTCGCCCGCACCTCGCCCCGGTCGTTGAACAGCCGCACCGCGTCGCCATTGCCAATCCCGCGCGCCGCCGCGTCCTCGGCATGCAGCCACGCCACAGCCGTCTCGGCATCCAGCCCATCCTGATACCCAAACGTCGAATTCATCGCGTCGTGCGCCTTGGGCGAGATCAACTCCAACGGGTAGACACTCCTCTCCGCCCCCAGCCGCGACTCCGGCGGCGGCACATACGCCAACCCCGCCGTCCCCAACTGCGCCCGCCCCTCCGGCCCACCAAATCCGCCTTCCGCGAACGGCAAAAACGGATCCGGCAGCGTCAGCCGCACATGGTGCTCTTCTTCCAGCCGTTCCAAAGTAATTCCTGCTAAGTAAGGATGCCCGCTCCCCAGCAGCGTCCGGATCATCTCGTCCTCGCTCTCGTATAAGCAGGAATCATCCAGCCCCATACGCCTTGCTAGTAACTTGAATACCTCGACATTACTCTTGCATTCCCCCGGTGCCGGCAACGCCGGCCGCGCCAGCTGTAAGTAATAATGACCGTAAGCCGTATATAAGTCCGTATGCTCCAGGAAGGTAGTCGACGGCAACAGGATATCGGCATAATCCGCCGTATCGTTCTGAAACTGCTCCAGAACCACCGTAAACAGGTCCTCCCGCGCCATGCCCTTCTGCACCCGCCCCTGATCAGGCGCCACCGCCGCCGGGTTCGAACAATACACCACCATCGCCTTCACCGGCGGCGAGTCCAGTTCCGTCAGCGCATGGCCCAACTGCGACATATTCACAATTCGCGCCTCCCGCCCCAGCGCCGATTTCTTCTGTAACCCCGGCATCTCGAGCGAAGCGCGGTCCAGCCCAAACGCCTGCGAAGTCGATAACTGCATCCCCCCGCCCCGCTCCCGCCACGCGCCGGTAACTACCGGTAACATCGCAATCGTCTGCACCGCCGTCCCGCCATTCGGATTCCGTTGCACGCCATAGTTCAAACGGATTACCGCCGGCCGTGTATTGGCATACTCCCGCGCCAGTGTTTCCACCCGTTCCGCCGGGATCCCGGTCCACTCCGCCACCCGCTCCGGCGTGTACTCGCCCGCCAACTCCCGCAGTTCATCCGCCCCCGTCGCATACCGCGACAAATAATCGGCGTCCTCCAACCCATCCCGGAAAATCACATGCAGCAGCCCCAGCGCCAGCGCCTTGTCCGATCCCGGATGAATAAACAGATGCTCATCGGCCGCCGCCGCCGTCCGGTTCCGGTGCGGGTCAATCACAATGAACTTCGCCCCCGCCCGCCGCGCCTCCACAATGAACGGCCACAGGTGCACGTTGGTGGTCAACACATTCGCGCCCCACGCAATAATCAACCGCGAATGAACAAAATCCTCCGGCGCCACGCCCATCCGGAACCCCTGCGTCGCCATCAACCCGGCCGAACCCGCACTCGCGCAAATCGTCCGGTCCAGCCGCGACGCCCCGATCCGGTGGAAGAACCGCCGGTCCATCCCATTGGCATTCAATAATCCCATCGACCCGGCGTAGCTATACGGCAGCACCGCCTCCGGCCCCCACTCCTGCGCCACCCGCTGCAGCCGTTCGGCAATCGTGTCCAGCACCTCATCCCAGGAGATCCGCGTAAATTTCCCCTCGCCCTTGGCGCCCACCCGCTTCTGCGGATAGAGCAACCGGCCCGGCGCATACTCCCGGTCTAGATACTTGGTCACCTTCGCGCAGAGAAACCCGCGCGTCACCGGATGGGCCGGATTCCCTCGCAGTTTCGTCCCCCGCCCGTCTTCCACCTGCACCAGCAATCCGCAGGCATCCGGGCAATCCAAAGCACAAACCGAGTGGCGTAATTCCGGCATGGCCCATTATAAAACTCACTTGCAACCAAACGGCGGACCAACTAGTCTCAATTGCAGAGGTACCACTTTGCTCCGGACTCTCCTCCTTGCCGGCCTGGCGACCGTTGCGGTCGTTGCGCAGCCCAAATTCCCCCAGCATTCCACCGGCATGCCCTCTGTCCAATTGCCGGCCATCAACAATCACGTCACGAACCTGAGCGGCGCCGTCGCCGGCCGCCCCATGGTCCAGCGCCCCGGCGCCCGGCCCATCTACGTCGGCGGCCCCGGTTTCATCGGTGGTGGTTGGGTCCAACAGCCCCAGTATCTCCAGCCGCAGCCTGTGGTCATCATGAACCAACAGGCCGCGCCCCCGCCAACACCCATCCTGGTCATGAACCCGGAGTACAAGCAGGAAACAGCCCCCAATCCGGTCATGCGCGAATACTCCGCCGTCAGCACGCCCTACGCCAACTTTCAGCCCAGCGCGCCCAAGGTCTTTTTACTGGCGTTGAAAGACGGCACCCTCCGCCAGGCCGTAGCTTTCTGGGCCGAAGGCGATACGCTCCACTTCGTCCAACCCGATCACAAGCAGGACAGCGTTACGTTCGTCAAGCTCGACCGCGAAGCCAGCAAGCGCTTTAACTCCGAACGCGGCATCGAAATCAAACTACCCGATTAACTGACGCGCCATGTGGGTGCCC
>CAMATG010000562.1 GCA_945860645.1 Candidatus Sulfopaludibacter sp. SbA3
CAGGGTGGAGGTGGCATCGAGTTGGCCGAGGCCGGCGTTGGAGAGCCGCGACTGGCCCCCGCCCACGGCGACTTCGAGGACCTGGGAGAAGGCAGGCATAGCGCATAGAACCAGCAGGATACGCATCATTGAGGGGAACTCTTTCCGCCAACGATGACGACGTGCACGTGACCGGGACCGTGGACGCCCCGCACCAGGAACTGTTCAATATCGCCGGTGCGGCTGGGCCCGGTGACGAAGACCATGGCGCTGGAGTCGTCAACGGGCCGGGGGATCATCGAGAGCATTTCATCCAGATTCGTCAGCAACCGATCCTGCGGGACAACGGCGATGTGGACCGGCGGGAGAAGCGAGATGAGCCGAGGCTCCTCAGGCGTGGCGCGGAGAACGATCGTACCGGTTTGTGCCAGCAAGCAATAAGCGCTAGATATACCGATGCCGGCTGTGGCACACGCGTTTCGTAATTCCTCGGGACTGGTGTAGGGCAGGCCGGCGATGCCGCACCGAGCCAGAAACGGGTGGGGCGAGGCGACGAACGATTGGCCGTCGACGAGGGTTTCGACCGCCTGGCGGGCGGCGGCGAAATCAGGGACAAGGGTGACTGTCCCTCCTAAGGCTTCGAGGGCGGCGCGGAAGCGGGCAAGGCGGGCCTCGACAGTTTTCGCGCTGACCCGGAGAAGGGGTTCGGGAGGCGGGAGCGGCTTCTGGCCGAGCTTGCGGCCGATGGCGGCGCGGACCCGTTCGAGGATGGCGTCACGGGATTCCATTTACTTTTTCCGCTCCTGCATTTTCCGCTCCTTCCAGAGGTCCCGAAATGGCTTGGGCGGAGGCGCGGGGAAGTCCCGTTCACTGAGCCAGGCGGCGAGGGGACCACTGGCGGCGTTGGCGGGCCAGGGAACTTTGCTGAGCCATTGATTGGGCTGCCGTCCGAGCCAACCGAGCCCGACTTTCGCGGCCAGCGCGTACATAGCCGGGCGCTGCATGAGCCAGGACCAGAGGCCGAAGACACGGGCGTCCTTGGGGTCCGGTTTGGTTTCGTGGCGGAGCTTGAGCAGCAGGCCGGGGAGATCGATTTTCACCGGGCAGACCTCGGCGCAGGCGCCGCAGAGGCTGGAGGCGAAGGGCAGCCAGGGGTCCTTTTCATTGCCCTTGAACTGGGGTGTGATGACCTTCCCGATGGGGCCGGAGTAGACCCACGGATAATTGTGCCCGCCGATTTTTCGATAGACGGGGCAGTTGTTCAGGCAGGCCGCGCAGCGGATGCAGCGGAGGGATTCACGCTTTTCGACGTCGGCGAGGAGTTTCGTGCGGCCGGCATCCAGGAGCACGATGTAGAACTCTTCGGGGCCATCGAGTTCACCCGCGCGGCGGGGGCCGCTGACGATGCTGGTGTAGCTGGTGAGCGGCTGGCCGCTGGCGGAGCGGCCGATGAGATCGAGAAATACGGCGAGGTCGCGCATGCGGGGGATGAGCTTTTCAATGCCCGCGATGGCGATGTGGACGTTGGGCGCGGAGTGGGAGAGGCGGGCGTTGCCTTCGTTTTCGACGATGACGACGGCGCCGGAATCGGCCAGCAGGAAGTTGGCGCCGGTGATGCCGATGCCGGCCTGAAGGAACTTTTCGCGGAGGACGCGACGGGCGGTCATGGCCTGGTTTTCAATGACCGTGTCGTGGGCGATGCCGAGCTTCTCTTCGAAGATGCCGGCAACGTCATGGCGGGTCATGTGAATCGCGGGAGCGACGATGTGATAGGGGCGCTGGCCGGCGAGTTGGAGGATGTATTCCCCGAGATCGGTTTCGACGGCGTCGAGTTCGTGGTGGATGAGCCGCTCGTTGAGATGGATCTCTTCGCTGGTCATCGACTTGGATTTGACGATGACGTTGGCGCCTTTCTCCTTGGCCAGATTCAGGACGAAGTCGGCGGCCTCTTCGCCGGTCTGGGCCCAGATGACTTTGCCGCCGTTGGCGTGCACGGCGGCTTCGAGTTGGAGGAGATAGACGTCGAGAAAGTCGAGCGTGTGCTGCTTGATGGCGGCGGCGCGGGTGCGGAGGTCCTGGTATTCGGGGAGAGTCTCCGGGGCGACGGCTTTGCGGCGGTTGTCCCTGAAGCGGCCGGTGTTGGTGTAGATGGCCAGTTGGAGATTGGCGTCTGCGAGCGTGGTGCGGATGGCCGGTTCGGGAGCGCTCATATTGATTATTTTCGGGAGGCGAGAACTTCGGCGAGGTGGACGGTTTCGATGCTGTGGCCGCCGCGGGAGAGGGCGCCGCGGAGTTGCATGAGACAGCTGGAATCGAGCGAGACGACGTGGGAGGCGCCGGTTTTGAGGATGCTATCGACCTTGGTGCGGGCCATGGCGCTGGAGATTTCGGCGAACTTGACGGAGAACGTTCCGCCGAAGCCGCAGCACTCCTCGGCGGCTTCCATTTCGACGAGTTCGAGGCCCTGAACGCGTTTGAGGAGCAGGCGGGGGGCGTCTTTGAGGTTGAGTTCGCGGAGGGCGTGGCAGGAGTCGTGATAGGTGACTTTGTGGGGGAAGCGGGGGGAGAGTTTGTCGAGGTCGGCGCTGTTGAGGAGGAACTGGGAGAACTCCCAGACGCGGGGGACGATGGAGTCGACGCGGGCGAGGTTGTGGGGGTCGTTGGCGAAGAGTTCAGCGTAGTGGTGCTTGATCATCGACGTGCAGCTGCCGGAGGGGACGATGATGGTCTCGGCGTCGGAGAAGACGTCGAGGAAGTGGGCGGCGACGGGGCGGGCGTGATCGTGAAGACCGCTATTGAAAGCGGGCTGGGCGCAGCAGGTCTGCGCGGCGCGGAACTCCACTTCGTAGCCGAGTTGTTCGAGCACGTCGACCATCGCCATTCCGGCTTTGGGGAAGAGTTGGTCTACGATACAAGTTACAAAAATCGCGACACGGCGCGGCATGACCACCGATTGTAGCACCGGGCCATTGGCTACAATGAGAGAGTGAAACGGCGTCATCTCCTACTGATCTCCGCGGCGGGCGTGTGGGGCGCCGAGACTCCCGCGACGGCCCTGCGCGGGAAGCTGCGCGAAGGCGAGCCACCGACGGTGGAAACGGCCGGCGGCAAGCGCGTGCCGGTGGACGGCGACACGGAAATTCGAGGCGTGTTGCGCGATAAGCGCGTCATCGGCAGCGACTTTGAGGTGATGGGAAACCTGGATGCCCAGGGCACGTTTCAGGCACTGGCCGTGCATGAAAATCCGCTATTTGTGTACAAGGGCGGCCAGCGGCTCTATGTGACATACTGGTGCGAAGTCTGCGCTATCCGGACACGCACACCGGGAGTTTGCTGGTGCTGTCAGGAAGAGACAGAACTTGATCTCCGGGATCGTAAAGACTAGTGAAACTCACCATCCTCTTCCCCGCCCTTCTTGCTATGACTGCACTTTCGAACGCCGCCCAATATGAGGCGCGCACGACTTCCGAAGACGGCATCGGAACGCTGACGCTGCGCGACAACACCAACGATGTGACGGTATCGGTTGTGCCGTCGATCGGCAACAACGCCTACCGCATGCTGGTGAAAGGCAAAGACGTATTCTGGTCGCCGTACCAGAAGCTTTCCGAGCTGAAGGCCAAGCCGACGCTGCTGGGAAATCCGTTCCTGGCGCCGTGGGCGAACCGTCTGGACCAGGCGGCGTTTTTCGCCAACGGGAAGAAGTATTTGCTGAATCCCGAGTTGAAGAACTTCCGGCTGGACGGGAATCAACTGCCGATTCACGGGCTGGTGAATTTCAGTTCCCATTGGAAAATGATCGGCATTGGCGCCGACGATAAGAGCGCGTGGGTGACCAGCCGCCTGGAGTTCTTCCGGCTGCCGGAGTACATGGCGCAGTTCCCGTTCGCGCACACGGTCGACATGACCTACCGGCTGGCGAACGGCGTGTTGGAAGTGGAGACCGAAGTGACCAACATGTCCTTCGAAAAGATGCCGCTGATCATCGGCTACCACCCGTATTTCCGCGTCTACGACGCGCCGCGCGCGGACTGGAAGGTGACCTTACCGGCGAAGCTGCACGTGACGCTGAACAGCAAGCTGACGCCGACGGGCGAGACGACTCAGAATCCTTACGGCGACCCGCATGTGCTAGCGGCGACGCAGTTGGACGACGTGTTCACGGGTCTGGTGCGCGCTGCGACGGGCCACGCGGAGTTCTCCGTACAGGGCAAGCAGCAGAAAGTCTCCGTGATTTATGGCGCGAAGTATCCGGTGGCGGTGGTGTATGCCCCGACGGGGCCGAACCGCGATTTCATCTGCTTTGAGCCGATGACGGGGATCACGAATTCGATGAACCTGGCCCACGAGGGCAAGTATAAAGAGCTGCAGTCCATCGCGCCCGGCGGCGTGTGGAAAGAGAGCTTCTGGGTGAAAGCCACGGGGTTCTAAAGGAACCATCGGGCTGGCGATCGCGCGGTAGCTGGCAAGACAGGGATTGCACCCTTTTGCGGAGTGCGGAGTCCCGAAGGGGCCGATACTCTGCACGCCGCGATGCACGAAATGGCGCGGGATGTGGACTGGGAAGACGGGTGCCGCCCTGTGACGGGGGTGCAGCTGGATGTTTGCGCCGAGGCGTTCTTCGACCGAATGGCGCGGCCGTTTGGCACGGACCTCTGGCGGAAGCCGGCGAATAGAATCGGGATAGGGGGGAGCTTCACAACTCCTCCCCTCCCACACCACCGGACATGCGGGTCCGCATCCGGCGGTTCGGCGGGTTAAGCAATCAGTGAACAGTGAGTCTCGGAATCCCAAGCGAGTCGAAGTAGGCATTCGGCAGTGCAAT
>CAMATG010000563.1 GCA_945860645.1 Candidatus Sulfopaludibacter sp. SbA3
GTGGCCTTCAGCTTAATCGTCCCCGTCGCCCCCTCCACCGCATTGTCCATGAACGTAATCGTCCCCCGCGAATCCGGCAGCGTGTCCCCCGGTATCGACGCACTCACCGCCAGCCCGCCCCGCTTCATCCGCTCCCGCAGCACAATCAGCTTCGCCTCCGGCACCGTGAACGCCACATACGCCGGCTGCACCTGATGAATCGTCACCATATCGGAATCGCCGGCCTTCACCACATTGCCCACCTTGATCCGCACATCCCCCGTCCGCCCCGTAATCTGCGCCTTCATGCTGCAATAACTCAGTAACAACTTCGCATTGTCCACCGCCGCCAAATCAGCCTGAATCGTGGCCTTTATACTGTCAATCGCCGCTGTCACCGCCCGCACATTCGTCCGCCGCGCCCGCGCCTCCACCGCCGCCTGGTCGGCCTGCTCCTGCGAAGCCAACCCCTCCTTCGCCAGCCTCTCGTACCGCGTCGCCTGCATCCCATAAAACGCTTCCTGCGCCTGCGCACTCGCCAACTGCGCCTCCGATTGCGCCTGCAACGCCCGGTCCCGCGCCAGCGTCGCCTCCCACTGCTTCACCGCCTCCTGATGCGTCCGCGGGTCAATCTCAAACAGCGGATCCCCCTTCTTCACCGCATCGCCTTCGTTGAAATACGCCTTCACCACCGTCCCGCCAATGATCGGCTTCACCTGCACCGAATTCATCGCCTCCACTTTGCCAATGGTCTTAATCTCCACCGGCACGCTCCGCACCGTCGCCGTTGCCAGCCGCACCGCCGTCGCCGGTGGCGCGGGGTTCCCCGCCGCCGCCGTCGGCTCCGTCTTCGTACATCCTGCCAGCGCCAACACGCCCGCCGCCAATGCGGCGTTCTTCCAGATACTCATTTGCTTCCGATGCCTTTCCACACAAACTCATTCAACGTCGCAATTGGAACTTCCGGCGCCTCCCCGGCCCCGTGAAGAATGTGTTGCGCCAACGCGGCGCGGATCAGGTTGTAGATCATTCGTGCGGTGCGCGGCACGTCGAACGGTCGTAACTGCCCCTGCGCAATCCCGTCAGCCAGGACGGTCTCCAGCAACTTGGCCTGCTGCTCATACAAATCCTGAAATTCGGGCTGGCTGTTCGCCGTCCCCGTAATCAGGTGGGAAAATTCAGTGTAATAGATTCGGAAGAACTCCCGATTGCGCGAAAAATATTGGAACCGCCCAGCGATAAACGCGTGCAGCTTCCCCTCGCACGTCCCGGCCGCTTCCATCTCCGCCCCCACCTCGGCGTGCAGCGCCAATACCCCCTCCCGCAACGACGCCAAAAACAGCTCCCGCTTCGATTCGAAGTACAGGTAAACCGTCCCCTTCGCCATCCCCGCCGCCAACGCAATCGCGTCAATCGTCGCCCCGCCATATCCCCGCTGCGCAAACACCGTCCGCGCCGCTTCCAGAATCTCCGCCGTCCGGAACTCCAGTAATACGTCTTTCTTGGTCTTCCCGGCTACTGCCATTGACCAAGAATACAGTTCACTGACCGGTCAGTCAACGTGAACCGCACCCACAATCCGCTATCCTGTTCCAATGCCGCTTGGCAACACCTGGGATCGCGTCGAAGCCCTCTTCAACGAAGCCCTCGACCTCCCGCCCGCCGACCGCCTCCCCTGGCTCCACCAGCAATGCGCCCCCGGCAGCGACACCTGCCAGCAGGTCGAAAACCTCCTCGCCTCCCACGAAATCCAAGGCGACTTCCTGCAAGCCCCCATGCTCACTTTCCGCGGCCAGACCTTCGGCGCCTACACCGCCGCCGAGGAAATCGGTCGCGGCGGCATGAGCGTCGTCTACAAAGGCGCCCGCTCCGATGGCGACTTCCAAAAACACGTCGCCATCAAGGTCGTCCTCGTCCAGTCCCACGCGGCACTCCAACACGGCGAAACCCAAATCCTCGCCGCCCTCGAACACCACAACATCGCCCGCCTCATCGACGCCGGAGCCACTCCCCTCGGCTTTCGCTACCTCCTCATGGAGTATGTCGAAGGCAAACCCTGCACCGAATACGCCGCAGCTCTCAACGAGAAGCAAAAACTCCGCCTCTTCCTCCAAATGTGCGCCGGCGTCCAATACGCCCACCGTTCCCTGGTCGTCCATCGGGACTTGAAACCCGATAACATCCTCGTCACCGCCGATGGCACCGTCAAACTCCTCGACTTCGGCATCGCCAAACTCCTCACCGCCGATGCGCGCGCCGCCCAAACCAAAGGCGTCCAGGCCTACACGCCCGATTACGCCAGCCCCGAACAGATCCTCGGCCAACCCGTCACCACCGCAACGGATATCTACTCCCTCGGCGTCCTCCTCTGCGAACTCCTCTCCGCCCGCCGCCCCCGCTCCCTCACCGGCCTCACCAACGAAGAAATTGTCACCCGCGCCAAGACCGAAGAAATCACCCAGCTCCCCCTCACCGGCGACCTCGCCATCATCGTCCGCAAAGCCCTCCGCCGCGACCCCGCCGAACGCTACGAATCCGCCGGCGCCCTCGCCCGCGACGTCGAACGCTACCTCGACGGCATGCCCATCGAAGCCCGCGAACCCACCTGGAGCTACCGCGCTTCCAAATTCATCGCCCGCAACAAAATCGCCGTCTCCGCCGCCACCCTCGCCGTCGCCGGCCTCGCCATCGCCACCGGTGTCGCCATCTGGCAGGCCCGCCTCGCCGCCACCCGGTTTGAACAGGTCCGCACCCTCGCCCGCGGCGTCATGTTCGAGCTCCACGATGCCGTAAAGCCCCTACCCGGCTCCCTCCCCGCCCGCAAGATCATCGTCGATCGGTCACTGGTCTATCTCGAAGCCCTCGCCAACGATAACAACGCCGCCGATGACGTCCAGCTCGACGTCGCCCGCGGCTTCCTCCGTCTTTCGGATATCCAGGGCAAGGACTACGGCGGCGCCAGCCTCGGCAACTCCGCCGAAGCCCTGGCGCTAGCCATTCGCGCCGTCGAAGTCGCCACCCGCGTCACCAACCGCAGCCCCAAGAACGTCGAAGCCCGCCAGGTCCTGGTCGACGCGCTCGATTACAGCACCACCGCCCACAACATCCGCGGCGAGTCGGACAAGGCCCTCGCCCTCGCCCAAACCAACATCAAGGTCGCCACCAACCTCCCCCCAACCTCAAAAAACAAGGACCGCCTCGCCACTGCCTACAAACAGCTCGGCGCCGTCTATGAAGAAAAGCGCGACTTCCCCAACGCCATCGCCAACCATAACCAGGCGCTCCAACTCCGCAAGGAGCTCTACGAAGCCACGCCCGGCGACAAGGGCCGCCTCCAGCGCCTCGCCGAAGCGCACCATTGGATCGGCAATACCTACGCCCGCCAGAAGGACTACCCCAACACTGCCATTCATGCCAAAGAAGCCCTCCGGCTCGACGAACTTCGGTATCTGAAGGACCCCCGCAACGCCCGCGCCAACGTCGCCGCCGACGCGCTGCTTCTATCCCATTCCGAGCGCCGCGCCGGCCGCCTGGACGAGTGCATCGCCCTCCTACGCCGCGTCCTGGCCATGCGCCAGGAGATCGCCGCCGAGGACCCCACCAGCGTCATCGGCGCCTTCCGCGTCGCCAGCGGCAAGGAGCGCCTCGCCGACGCTCTCCGCGAATCCAAACAGTATCCCGAAGCCATCCGCCTCGGCGAAGAGTCGCTAAAATCAACCCGCCAGATCCACCAAAAAGACCCCAACAACGTCGCCGCCAACCGCGAAATGGTCTACGCCCATCTCGACCTGGCCCTGGCCTACACGGCCGTGAACAACAAGCCCCGCGCCTGCGCCCTCGTCGCCGACCTCATCCGGTTCGACCAACCCACCGTCAAGGGCATCCACCCCGCAGCCGACAAAGAAATCGCCAAAGCCCGCGCCCTCTGCAAATAAATAGCGGGCGCTCCACCCACCCACAACACCCCAAGCCCAACCTCACCCACCGGGGATATGGCGAGCAAAACCCCCAATAAATCACCCAAGTCCGAAACAGCAGCCGTGTCCCCAAAGACGCAATCCACCCGAAGAGAAAGCGTGCTTGTCCGCCATAGCCCAAAGGGCGACGGCGGATCCCCAAAGACGCGACACAACCCGCCAGAAGCAGAGGGATCAATCAACCGCCCCACCCCCAAGCGAACCGTCGTGCCGCCATCCGCCCGAACCCCGCCCCCAACCCCAACACCCGCCCGAACCAACTATCCGGAAATTCCGGATAGTTCAATTCCACAAAACCGCCACACGTCACCGCGAACACCCCAAGAACAGCAAACCTATCCCCCGGCCTTCAACGCCTTCCTCGCCCTCGGCTTCTGATAGAGTTCTTGCTTCTGCCGAAGGTGCAACATCGGCAACGGCGGCCCCACCGGCCGCAACCGCATACTCAAATTGGTAACCATCTCACGGGCATACGGCCAGCAATGAAAAATCGCGTTCCCTTCCCGGAACGCGTCCATTTCCTCATCCTTCGGCTCGTAACCCTCGGCCAACTGGTACTCCAAATGAAAACAAACCCGCACCTGCGTCAACGGAACCTCGGAAACCCGCGCCACCTCCACCGCTTGAGACACAACCTCAACCGCAAACGTCACGCTCCCCTCGCTCCGTTCCAGCAACTTGGACTCCATCGATACTTCCAACCCCAGCGGGCCGTCCGCCGACCGCGTACCCGGCGGGATCCCCCGCGCCTCACAGGCGAAAAGCCGGATATCGGTCAGCGAAGAAGCACGGTTGAAAGCAAACGACGCCTGAACCCGTGCCTCGGTTTGAT
>CAMATG010000564.1 GCA_945860645.1 Candidatus Sulfopaludibacter sp. SbA3
GAAAACACCGCCCCCCGGACAGAGTTCTTATTGAAGAAATCCGGCGGTAAGTTGTTGGGGGAAGAGAAGTTAGCCGGAACCGCGTCCCAGTTGATCTCCCGCCGCCCGTTCGGGTCGCCCGTCGCCCCTGGCGCGTTCAACGGCCCCAGCGCCGCCTGGAACGCCACCACCGCCGGCCGGATCGCCGCCGGATCGGCGCCCGCCGCTCCGAAGATCGCCGGCTGCGCGTAACTAGAAGAAACAAAAAGGGCGGAAAGCAAACAAAGCAGTCTCATGCAATCTAGTCTGCTCCTCCCCTCTCGGGAAGTTGTAAACGAAAGGTCAAGTTTTCGTTAATCAACCACCGCGGCATTCGCCATCTGCATAAACCCATACTTGGCGCCCGGATCAATCCCCGTCATCTGAATCAAAAACACGCCCACCATGTCCTTCTTCGGGTCCACCCACCCATGCGTCCCAAACGCTCCGCCGTGCCCGAAAGTCCCCGTCGAAAGATACGCCAGCTCCCCGCGCGGGTCCTCGATCACCTCCCACGTCAACCCAAACGCCGTGTTCGGCATGTGCCCGGCCCGCAGTTGCCCCGTCTGCTTCCGCGTCATCACGGCAATCGCCGACGGCGAAATCAGCTTTTTCCCGCCGCTCAACAGCATCTGGTAAAACGCCGCCAAATCCTGCGCCGTTGTGTACAGTCCCCACTCCGGCGCCGGGTACTTCGCGCCCTTCCGGAAGTTCAGCGCATACCCGCCCAGCGTCTCCTCCCCGGCCTTGACCAATTTCCCATCCGGGCCCTTTTTGTAGATCGCCGCCAGCCGCGAATGCTTCTCCGCCGGCAGGAAGAAGTGGCTGTCCTTCATCCCCAAGGGCTGGAAAATCCGCGTCTCCAAAAACTTTTCAAACGGCATCCCCGATCGCACTTCAATGATCCGCCCCAGAATCGCGATGCCCAGATTCGAATACTGCCACTTGCTCCCCGGCTCAAACTCGAGCGGCATCTGCGAATACAGCAGCACCGCATCGGCCAGCGTCCGCTCCATCGTTGTATTCAACTCCTTCATCCCCGCCGGCGGCAGATACGACATGCCGGAGGAATGCGTCATCAGGTCGTGAATCGTAATCACCCGCGCCGGTTTTTTCAATAAAAACGACCCATCGTCGTTCTTCTTCGCCGTCACCATCTGCCCGCGAAACTCCGGCAAATGCTTCTCCACCGCGTCGCCAATCGCCAGCTTCCCCTCATCGGCCAGCATCATGATCGCCGTGCCCACGAATGGCTTCGTCATCGACATCACCTGGAAAATGGTGTCGGCCTTCATCGGCTTCTTCGCCTCGATATCGGCCCAGCCCACGGCCTCCAAACTGGCCACGGCGCCATGCCGCTGCACCAGTGTCACCGCGCCCGACAGCACCCCGGCGTCCACCAACTCCTGCATCCGTTTGGGAATCCGTCCCAACACCGCCGGGTCCATCCCCGGCGCGCCCCACACCGCCACCGCCAGCAGTGCCACGCATAACCGTTTATTAACCGTAGAAACGAGAGCCATCCTCTTATATAATCACGGACAACCCATGAAGTCTTCGTCGATTGCGATTCTCCTCACCTTCGTTGTCACCACCCAGTTGATCGCCGAGACGACCGCCCCCCTCGGAACCTACACTGCCATCGAGCGTCGCCATTGGTCTTTCCAACCGCGCCAAGCGCCCGCTGTTCCCACCTTCACCACACCGGCCGATAAAGCCTGGGTCAAGAACCCCATCGACGCCTTTGTCCTCGCCCGCCTCAAACAGGAAGAAATGACGCCCGCGCCCGAAGCCGATCGCCGCACGCTCATCCGCCGCGCCTCCTTCGCCCTGCTCGGCCTGCCGCCTACCCCCGAAGAGATCCGGGCCTTTGAAAACGACAAATCCCCCAACGCCTGGGAGAAGGTTGTCGAACGCTATCTGGCATCTCCTCAATACGGCGAACGTTGGGCACAGCACTGGCTCGATGTCGTTCGCTACTCCGAAACCGACGGCTTTGAATACGACACCCACCGCAACGGCGCCTGGCGCTTCCGCGACTATGTCGTCCGCTCCTTGAACGAGGACAAGCCCTATGACCGCTTCGTCATGGAGCAGTTGGCCGGCGACGAAATGGATGCCAAGGCCGAATGGCTTCGCGTCGCCAGCGGCCTCCAACGCATGGGCCCGCTGCGCAAAAATGCCGGCAATCAGGAGGTCGCCAGCAGCCGTTCGGAAGTGCTCACCGAGATGACAAACATCGTTGGCGCTGCTTTCCTCGGCGTGACCATCGGTTGCGCCCGCTGCCACGATCACAAGTTCGATGCCTTCCGCCAATCGGACTATTACCGCATCCAGGCCTACTTCGCCGCTACCCACGAGAAAGGTATTTCCCTTGCTTCCGAAGCCGAACAGGCAGCCTGGAAAGTTAAGGCGAAGGCCACCGAAGACGAGATCAAAAAGATCAAGGCAGCCATGAAGGGGAAGGATGGCGATGAACTCGCGGCCATCGAGAAGCAACTCGAAAACGCCACCGACAAGCTCCCCCCGCCGCTGCCCTCGCTCTATTCCGTCGAAAACGATTTCAAACGCGCCACGCCCATCCACCTCCTGGAGCGTGGCGAATACACGCGGCCGAAGGATAAGGTCGGTGCCCGTCCCCTCGGCGTGCTGCTCCCCGACGGCGCCCCCGAACGCGAAACGCTTCCCGAAAATCCGCGCACAAAACTGGCCGAATGGGTCGTCGCGCCGGAAAATCCGCTCACCGCCCGCGTCATGGCCAATCGCATGTGGCACTGGTACTTCGGCCGCGGCATCGTCGCCACGCCCAACGACTTCGGCAAAATGGGCCTCCGCCCCACCAACCCGGAACTGCTCGATTGGCTGGCCAATCAGTTTATCGCCGGCGGCTGGAAGCTGAAGTCCATGCACCGCCTGCTGCTGAACTCCAGCACCTGGAAGCAGTCCTACAACTCACCGGCTTTCGAAGCCAACATGGCCAAGGACCCCGAAAACAAATACCTCTGGCACGCCTCCCGCCGCCGCCTGGAAGCCGAAGAGATGCGAGACTCTATGCTCGCCGTCGCCGGCCGGCTGAACCTGAAAATGGGTGGCCCCAGCATTATGGTGCCGGTCGACAAGGAACTCACCAATCTGCTCTACAAGCCCAGCCAGTGGGCCATCGCCGCCGACAAGACAGAACACGATCGCCGCAGCGTCTACCTCATCGCCAAGCGCAACCTGCGCCTGCCCATGATGGACGCCTTCGACGCGCCCGACCTGCAGATCTCCTGCGCCCGCCGCGAATCCAGCACCCACGCTCCGCAGGCCCTGGAACTCACCAACGGCGAGTTCGCCTCCGCCATGGCCGACGCCTTTGCCGCCCGCCTCACTAAAGAGGCCGGCACCGATCCCAAACGCATCGCCGAACGCGCCTGGCAACTGGCCACCGGGCGCTCCCCGAATGCCAGGGAACTCGCCCTCGCCGCCCAATATCTCAGCGGGAATCGCCCTCTGCGCGAGTTCGCCCTCGCCGTTCTCAACTTGAATTCGTTCGCCTACGTGGAGTAACCCGTCATGAAAGAACATAGCCGCCCCACCCGCAACCGGCGCGAATTCGTGGCCGACGCCTTCTGTGGCTTCGGCGCCTTGGCGCTCGCCAGTCTCGACGCCCAGGCCGCCGTCAAAAATCCGCTCGCGCCCAAGCCGCCCCACATCCCCGCCAAAGCCAAATCGGTCATCTTTCTCTTCATGGCCGGCGGCCCCAGCCAGGTGGAAACCTTCGATCCCAAGCCGCTGCTCAACAAGCTCGACGGCCAGAAGCGGCCCGCCGAATTCGGCGAAGCCAAGTATCAGTTCGTCGCTCCCAACGCCACCCTCCTCGGCACCAAGCGAACGTTCAAGAAATACGGGAAAAGCGGCATCGAAGTCTCCGATCTCTTCCCCCACATGTCGACGGTGGTCGACGATCTGGCCGTTCTCCGCGGCTGCCACGGCGACATGGTGGTCCACTCCGCCGCCCAGTATCAACTCATGACCGGCCGCATTCTCCCCGGCTTCCCCAACATGGGCAGCTGGGTTACCTACGGCCTGGGTTCAGAGAGCAATTCGCTCCCGGCCTACTGCGTCCTGCCCGATCCCAAGGGCGCCCTCGAAGCCGGCCAGCCCATGTATATGCAGGGCTTTCTGCCCGCCGTCTATCAGCCCACCATGCTCCGCAGCGGCGCCAAGCCCGTCCTCAACCTGGACCTCCCGCAAGGCATCACCTCCAGCCAGCGCAAAGAGACGCTCGACTTTCTCCGCGGCCTGAACGAAGCCGGCATGAAGCCCGGCGACGCGGAAATGGAAGCCCGTATCGCGTCGTATGATCTCGCCTTCCGCATGCAAACCGAAGCCCCGGAAGCCTTCGATATCTCCAAGGAAACCGAAGAAACGAAATCCCTCTACGGCATCGGCAAAAAGGAGACCGACGACTACGGCCGCCGCTGCCTGCTGGCCCGCCGCCTGGTCGAACGCGGCGTCCGCTTCACCTGCGTCGTCAGCGGTGGCGGCCCCGGCAACATGCAGTGGGACGCCCATGGCGACATCGAAGAAAACCACCTCCGCATGGCCATGCATACCGATCAGCCGGTCACCGCCCTGTTGAAAGACTTAAAGCGCCGCGGCCTGCTCGATACGACTCTCGTCCTCTGGGGCGGGGAATTCGGCCGCTCCCCCGAATCACAAGGCAACAAGGGGCGCGACCACCACAACCTGGGCTTCACCATGTGGATGGCCGGCGGCGGC
>CAMATG010000565.1 GCA_945860645.1 Candidatus Sulfopaludibacter sp. SbA3
CACTCGGGCGACAACTCCCACCACAACATCGCCACCGGCTTCTCCTCCTGCGCCCGCTCCACGCAACACGATACCCACTCACCCAACCCCAGCCCCGCGTATGGCATCGCCACGTCCAGCACCGATACATACCGCTGCTTCGCCATACTGCCCAACTCATCCGCCAACCGGTTCGCCTCGTCCGCCTGCCCGCTTCGCCCGTAGCTGTAGCTCAACGCCGCCGCCATCCGCGGATCGTCCGGCGCCAACACCCGCCCGCGCCCGCAGGCAATAATCGCCTCCCGGTACTGTCCCAGCGCCGCATACGCCCGCCCCAGCAGCAAATACACCGTCGGCTCGTTCGAATCAATCTTGAACGCATGCCGGCACAGCCCCACCGCCGCCGAGTAATCGCCCTTCCAGAACTGCACCCAAGCCATCGCCATGATGGTCTCAATCGCGCCCGTGTCCGCTCGGCGCAACAGCGCCTCGGCCTCCTCCATCCGCCGCTGCGGCGCCATCACATGGGTCGCCAGCCCCGTCAGCGCCAACAGGTTCGTCGGATCCATCTCCAACGCCCGTAAAAACGCCTGTTCCGCCATCCCCGGCGCTTTCCCCAATACCGCGTTGGCATACCCCAACGCCACCTGCGATTCCACCGTGTCCGGATTCCGCAACGCCGTCCGGATCGCCTCCGTCAAAATCTCAATCGGCGCCGCCAACCCGCGCGAAGCCTGCAGAATCTCCTCCATCTCCAGCGGCCGCACCGGCGGCTCCGTCCGCATCGTAATCGCAAACTGCCCCGTCATCCCGCTCGTCACCACCGGCGCCGCCACAATCGGCTCGCCGCCCACCCGCGCCCGCATCACCTGCGTCACCCGCTGCCCCACTTCGTCCTGCACCTGCAACGCGTGCGCCATGTCCCGGTCCAGCCGCTCGGTCCAGATCTGGTAGCCCGTCGCCACATCGGTCAGCTTCAAAATCACCCGTACCAGGTTCCCCGCCGTCCGCGCGTTCCCCTCCAAAATCAGGTTCACGTTTAGCTGCGCACCCACCTTCCGCAGGTCGTCCGCTCGGCCTTTAAACCGTGCCGCCGATGTCGTCGCCGCCACCTGCAGCCCCATCACGCTCGACAGCTGATAGGCCACCTCTTCCGTCAGTCCGTCGCAGAATGCTGACAACGCCGCATCCCCGCCCACCGCCGTAAATGGCAGCACCGCCACCGCCGGCTCCTCCGGCAGCGGATCGTTCGCCTGCAGCCCGTCCCGCAACTCCTTCCGCAGGTCTTCCACCAGCAGATCCATCGTCGCGTACCGCTCCTCGGGCTTCTTCGCCATCCCCTTTTCAACGATTTTCTGCAATCCCTCGGACACCCCCGGCCGGATCTCGGCCATCTGCGGCACCGCCTGGTACATCACCTCTTGCAGGTGCGCCGCCGCGTTCTTCGATCGGAACGGCTTGTCCCCCGTCAGCAGCTCAAACAGCAGTGCGCACAGCGAATACACGTCGCCTCGGTGGTCAACAGCATGCCCCTGCAACCGCTCCGGCACAAACACGCCAAACGCCCCGGTTATCGACCCATTCCCCGCAAACGTCGGCCCATCGCCGAACCGCGCCTTCCCGAAGTTCGTAATTTTCACCGCATGCGTCGGCGTCACAACAACGTTCTCCGCGCACACGTCCCGGTGCACAACCCCGTGCCGGTGCGCCTCCGCCAGCCCTTGCGCTACGCACAACACGTAGTCCACCGCCCGGTCAATCGGAATCAACTCGCCCGACGTCACCGCCCTCTGCATCCGCTCCCGCAACGACCCGCCCGGCTGATACTCATAAATCAGGTACCGCCCGCCCGGCTGGTCGATAATGTCGAAAATCGAGGCGATATTCGGATGGCTCAACGACACCCCCGCCCGCGCTTCTTTCTGAAACGCCGCCAGCGCGTCGCTGTCGTTCTCCGGCACATCGATGGCCTTCAGCACCACCACACGGTCCAGCCGCAGGTCCTGTGCCTTGTAGACCGTCGTGGTCTCGGAATTTCCCAGCTTCTCCAGGATCAGGTAGTGGTCGATTGTTTTGCCGATCATGACTCTTCTACAGTACTCCGCCCGCTCACCGGCGGATGCGCTTCCATCTCTGTCCGTCCCGCCGGCGTCAGCCCCGGGAATACCATCGGCCGCGTCCCCGCCAGTCGCGCCGGAATCGTCGTTCGCACCGTCTTCGCCGGCGTGCAAACATAGTCGCCCGTAAACGACCATCCTGTCTGCGCCAACACGCCCAACTGCCCCGGCGCCTCCTCGGTCCACAGCGTCAAATACGCCTGCCCGTCGGAGTAACTCCAAATCTGCTCAATCGTCTTGTCCAGCGCCGTGCCATCGATGACAGTCGCCGTCACCCCCGGCGCCATCTGCGCCCGGAACGCCGCCGCGCCGTCGCTCAGGGACTCCATCGTGCTGCCCGGCAGCGTCCGCTCGCCCGCCCGCGCGTCCAGCAGCGGCCCCGAGTCCAGATCCGCCACCAACTCCTCAGCCCCGGCCTTGTACTTATAAACCGTCTGCGTAGTCGATCCGCCCTTGTACCGGGCCCCCGAATTCTCGCTGACAATGTTGCCAATCCAGCCGCCGCGAACCGCCTCCACGCCGCGCCGCCCGTCCGGCCCGCCGCCCGTCAGCCGCACGGTAGCATCCAACTGAACCGCCGGCACCGCGCCCGCATGCAGCGCAAACCGGTCCGTCCCCGCCACCCGCGCACAACCGCACAGCCGCCCGTTCACCACGCTGGCGTGTTCGCTCACCGCCGCATGAACCAGAACGATCTCCATCTCCGCCACCGGGCCGCCCCACTCGCCCGCGCCGCCCGCCGCCGCCCGCACGCGGAACGTCCCCGCCGCGTCACTCAGCAACGCGCCTTCCGTCAGCGTCGGCACAGCCTTCGCCGATACCGCCAACACCGCCTCCCCGTCGTCCTCGGCCCGCTCCACGCTCCAGGCAATCCCCACGCCCTCCGGCGCCGTCGTCGCCGCCAGCCGCACCGGCCGCGCTTCCTCCACCGCCCCGGACAGCAGCACCAGGCTCTGCCCGCTCACCGTCTGTTCTTCCTGCTCTAACGGCAGTCGCCCCGTCCGGCTCGCCGTCACCGGCACCGTTGCCGAAATCGCCGTTACCGACGCCACCGTCACCGGGCACTGCACGCCCACCGCCGTGCTGCCATCGACGCCCAACAGAATCGTCGCGTCGCCCGCCCGCGTGCTCGCCGTCTCGCCCTCCACCCAGAAGCTCACTTTGTCCCCGGGCACGTCAAAATTGAATCCGTCGGCCAGCGGAAACCCCGTCGCCGATGTCTCCGATGTATACAACGTCAACGACGGTCCGCCAGCCGCGGTTCGCAGCTGCAGCCGGCCTTGAAACGCGCGTGGCGCCGCGGGCAGTACATCAATCCGCCGCCGTCCGCTCCGCACCCCGCAGCACACCGCCCCGCCCGTCTCCATCGATAGTTCCACCGCCGTCAGCGTCGTCCGCGCCTTCCCGCCGCTAAGCAGTTCCAACGTCAGCGTCACCTCGCCCGGCGCAGCCGCCTCGGCGTACACCGTCACGTCCGGATCCAGCCCGGACGACGGAATCACATAGGCGCCTTCCGGCGCCGCCAGCTCCTCGTTCGCCGTCGGCGTCCGGTAGATCCGGATCGCCCCGCTCGACCGCCGCAACTTCGCCCCCGCTCCCGCTCCCTGCAGCAGCACCGGCACCCGGCTCCGCGATCCCCTTTGCAACACCAGCACGCTCTGCGCCGGCACCACCTCCGGCGCCAGATCGTCGCCGCCATTGGCCCCGCCCGCCAGCACCACCGGCGTCACTTGCAACTGCTTCTTGTTCACCTCAAACTGCGTCAATGTCCCCGGCTGATCGCTCTCCGCCCAAAACGTCTTAATCGGTCCAAACACCGTCTGCAATTCCGACGCGTTGCACGTCGGCAGGTACACCCGCAGAATCCGCGGGTCGTAGTAGCGGAACAGCATCTTCTGCCCCCGCATGTCCTTCACCGTCAGGAAGGAGCGCAAGTGCTTCCGCACATCGTTCAGGCCCAGGTCGCATCGCAGGAAGATGCCCAGATTCCGGCCCATGTTCTCGGCCAGATACGCCGTCAGCTTGTCTTCGGAATCCAGCTGCACCAAATAGGGCGCCGCCATCTCCAGCGCCTGCGGCAGCTTCCCGGCAAACAGACAACAGTGCTGCAGAAACGAATTGGTCAGCGTCCAGTACACCTTCTGGTCTTGCGCCGAGTCCACAATCGCCCAGATGTCCGGACGCGGCCCATTCGGCCACAATGCTCTCCGCAGTTCTTCCTTCATGCCTGCCCTGCCATATTCTGTTCCACCATGTGTTTCTGACACTCCTCGCAGAACGGATACGCTTCCTTCGCCGCGGCAATCAGCACCGCTGCCTGCGCCTCTCCATCGTGATTCGGATCAAACGACGGCGGTGCGTCGTCCACCGGCACAACCGGCGCGGGTTCTGGCTCCGGCTCCGGCGCGCGAGGCGGCGGTGGTGCCGGCGCTGGCGGTGCCGGTGGCGGAGGAGGCTCCGGCTCGGGAGCCGGCGATGACTGCCGCGCCCGCGGTGGCGCCGGCGCCATCATCTGTTCCACCATGTGCTTCTGGCACTCCTGGCAGAACGGAAAGGCCGCCTTCGCCGCGGCAATTAGCACCGCCGCCTGCGCCACGCCATCGTGGTCGCTGTCAAACGTATCAATTTCTTCTTCCGGCTCCGCCGCCCGGCGCTCGCGCGGTGGCGGCGCTTCCTGCACCGGC
>CAMATG010000566.1 GCA_945860645.1 Candidatus Sulfopaludibacter sp. SbA3
TCACCCGCCCAAACAACCCCACCCCGCCAAACCTCGGGGACACCCGCGGGCCGCAGGCCGGGTGTCCCCCCAACGCCGTACATCCCACCCACCCAACATCACCCGCCCAAACAACCCCAACCCGCCAAACCTCGGGGACACCCGCGGGCCGCAGGCCGGGTGTCCCCCCGTACGCCGAGATCAGCTCCTACTGCCAGCGTTCGTCGAAAAACCCCGCCGCGGCCACCTTGCCCGGATACCGCCCGTTGGCCGGCACGGTCACGTCGATCACCGCCCAGTCGGGCAGTTTCGCGATCTGCCGCGCGTTGTTCAGGTTGTCGAACTCCCGGAACGTGAAACCGCTGTTCAGCACCACGTACTTCTTCCCGTTCAACGGGTTGGGATAGATCAGCGTGGGATAGGTGGTAGCGGCATTGAACTTCTGCCCCTTCACCGTCAGCTCGCTCGCCGTCCACTGCACCGGCAACTGGCCCACCGTCTTCGCAATCAGCGAATTCGACGCCGGGTCTCCCCACAGCACCAGATTATGCGCCGCGATGTCTTCCGCGGTCACATCGACATCTTTCTTCACCCGCGCATCGCCGCGGAACTGCCGACGCCATTCGCGAATGGCCCGCGTCTGCTCCTCGGCAATCCGCTTCCCTGCCTCGCCCACCGGCACACCGCTCGGCACCACGAAAAGGAACGAGTTCATAAACGCGTCGTCGATCGGGCCCTGCGACCCGTGCCGCTTCACCTTGCCCTCCGGCGCCGTCGCCACGGCGGCCCACTTGCCGCCGGTCTTGGCCAGATGCACCGTCCACGACCGGTCGCTCGCCGGCCCGCGCACGGCAACCGTCTGGCCATCAATCGCGATGGTAGCCTTGCCGACCAATTCAACCGGCGCGCCGCCAGCACCGTAATCAATCGTCAACGCACTGACGTTCGCCGTGGTCACCTGCAGCGCCTCTTTGTTGTGTACGCTGGCCTCGACGCTCGCCTTCTCCCAGTGCTTCTCCATGCCATCGATCACCACCCACTTCATGCGGTTGTAGCGCAGCGTGTAGGTGACGAACTTCACCCGCCGGGGATAGACTTCCCTGCCCCGCGCGGCGATGGCATCCAGCCGCTTATCGATCTCGATCTTCGAATCCGGGTGATACCGGTGCGGCGTGTTTGGTCCGATGATGTGCGTCATCTGAATGCCTTCTTTATCCAGGTACTTCGCCATCAGATCGGCCGCCTGCTTCTGCCCATCGATCTCGCCCGAATAGGCGACCAGCGGCACGTTGGTGAAGTTAGCGGCATACAACGTCGCATCGTACATCCGCCACAGCGTCTGCTCCCACGCCGGCGTCACTTCCTTCCGCTCGGCCAGTTTCAGGAACTCGGCGGATTCGCTGAACCCCGCGCCCGGCGCCACCGCCGCCCAGCGCCCGGCGTGATGCGCGCCGAAGTGCCATGCCGCCGCGCCGCCCATCGAAAACCCGCGAACCAGAATCCGGTCGTCATCGACGGCGTACTGCTTCCGCATCGCGTCCAGCGTTTCAAACAGATCCACTTCGCCCGCGAATTTATTGGCGTTGCAGTAGCGCCCGTAGAGGTGGACGACGATCGTATCGGCCGACGTGAACTCACCGGGCCGCGACATCCGTTCGGCCAGGAAGTTCACCTCGCTCAGCTTCTCCGCCCGTCCGTGAAACCACGCGTCCACGCGCCACTTCCGGGGCAACTTCGGATCGTACGAAGGCGGCACAACCAGCCCATACGGCTGCACCGAGCCATCGATCTTCGACACATATCCGCGCACGACGAGCCCCGTCGCGCGCGTCCACGGCGCTTCGCCGTGTAGCAGTTGCTCCGCCCGCTTCTGGCCTTCGGTGAGAAGCGCCTTCGCCTTCGGAATATCCGGCGCGTCAAAGAACTCGTTGTAGGTAAGCGCGTAGCGCACGGCCTCGCGGAAGATCAGCACATCGGGCAGCAGCGCATGCTTGCCCAGCGAGGCGATCGCGCCGTTCAACCGCGCCAGCCCAGCCTCCAAATCCCTGCGGTCATTGTCCGATACAGTCACGCCGGGCGGTGGCACAGGACGGTCCTGCGCGGTGGAGACGCACGCCGATAGCAGCGTGATCAGTAAAGCGGCGGTTCGCCGGGAGGCCTTGTTTTCCATCTTCGATGTATCCATAACCATTGATCTGGGTAGGCCCGGATGGCGCGCTCCAAAGCGGCCTGGATTCGTTGCGTGTCGATGAACGTGTTGCCGGTGATCCCGACCGGTTCATCGAACCGCAGGACGAACTTGCGCTCGTCCGGACTCCAGATAGCATATCCGGGAATGACGGTCGCGCCCGTGCGCGCCGCCAATTTGGCGAAGGTGGGACTGACGCAAGCCTTGCGTCCAAAGAAGTTCACGAAGATCCCGTCATCGAGGCCGACGTTCTGATCGACAAGAATTCCCACCGCGCGGTTCTCTTTTAAGGCCTGGAAGATCCCGCGCGCGGCCTCCTTCTTGCCGAGGATCGTGTTCCCGCTGGCAGCACGACGGTTCTCTACTAAGGCGTCGAGGAGCGGGTTGTCGAGCGGGCGCACGACGACATGCATCGGCTCCGCCATCAGCGCGTGGCTGAACGCGCTGAGTTCCCAGGCCCCCAGATGGAGCGTCGCGAACAGCACGCCCTTGCCCTTGGCCTTGGCCTCTTCGAAGTGATGGAAGCCCTCGTAGCGGATCCACTCATCGACGTTCGATTTATCGATCCGCCCCATCCGCGCGAACACCACCAGCTGGCGCGCGATGGCTCGCCAGACGCCAGACGCTGTTCGGAGAGGCAGATCGACCATCGTCAGATTGCGCTTGGCAACCCGCGTGAGCTTGGGCACCAGCAGGCGCAGCAGTTGCACGTAGCACCAGGCGATGGCGTAGCTCAGCGAGCGTGGGCCGTAGGTCAGCGTGCCCAGCGCCAGGCGGGTGAGGAGGTACTCGAAGCGGTTGCGTTGCGGGCTGCGCTGGGCCACTGGGTACTAGTCTATCCAGCCGCCGCCGAGCACAAGATCACCGTCGTAGAAGACGGCGCCCTGGCCGGGGGTGACGGCGCGCTGCGGCGAGTCGAAGCGGACTTCTACCTTCGTGTCGTCGCCCACGGGAAGCAGCGTCGCCGGGGCCGGGACGTGGCGGTTGCGGATGCGCACTTCGGCGCGCCGCGGCTCGGTGATGGCGGGGATGGAGATCCAGTTGACGTCCTTCCCACGGAAGGTCTCGGTGAGCAGTTCGGTGTCGCGGCCGACGATGACGCGCTTCGATTCGGGCTCCGTCGCGATGACGTAGAGCGGCTCGCCCGTCGCGATTTTTAGGCCGCGCCGCTGGCCGACGGTATAGCTGTGGTAGCCGGCGTGCTCGCCCAGCACCTGGCCGTCGCGGGTGATGATGTCGCCGCT
Organism: Candidatus Sulfopaludibacter sp. SbA3; assembly: GCA_945860645.1. Classification (GTDB taxonomy): domain Bacteria; phylum Acidobacteriota; class Terriglobia; order Bryobacterales; family Bryobacteraceae. Next base: position 3,412 of record CAMATG010000566.1, read on the forward strand.
CATGTCGTTCAACGGAATGTTCTGCTCGCGGCAGTAGGCTTCGATGAAGGCTTTGTAGTCGCCGTTGGGGACGAAGCAGATCTCCTGGCTGTCGCCCTTGTCGGCGATGGGGAGCTCGAGCGATTTGGCGAGTTCGCGGACATCGGTTTTGACCATGCCACCGAGCGGGAAGAGCGTGCGGGCGAGCTGCGGTTGCGTGAGGCCGAACAGAAAATACGTCTGGTCCTTCGAGGCGTCGACGGCGCGGCGCAGCTCCCAGCGGCCGGTCTCCGCGTTCTGCGTGATGCGGGCGTAGTGGCCTGTCGCGATCTTATCGGCGCCGATGCCTTCGGCCATTTCGATGAACGTGTCGAACTTAATGAAGTTGTTGCAGAGCGTGCACGGGATGGGCGTGCGGCCGTGGAGATAGTCGTCGACGAAGGGCTTGACGACGGATTTTTCGAAGGCGTCTTCGAAGTTGACGACGTAATAGGGGATGCCGACGAGCTGGGCGACGTAGCGGGCGTCGTAGACGTCGTCGATGGAGCAGCAGCGGCCGGTGGCGGTTTCGCTGGCGAGTTCGGGGAGCCGGCGCTGGTTCCAGAGCTGCATGGTCATGCCGACGATGTTGGCTCCTTCGCGCTTCATGAGCCCGGCGACGACAGAACTGTCGACGCCGCCGCTCATGGCGACGGCGATGAGGGGAGTGTCAGGCATAGACGGGGGAGAGCCTCCGGAGGTGAGCGGCCGAGGCCGCGACGGCGTCGATGAGCGCGTCGACCTGTTCGACGGTGTTGCCGAGGCCGAGCGAGAAGCGGATGGACGCCTTGGCCTCTTCGCGGGTGAGGCCGATGGCGGTGAGGACGTGGCTGGGTTCGACGGCGCCGCTGGAGCAGGCCGCACCGCTGGAGACGGCGAAGCCGCGAAGGTCGAGCGCGATGACCATCGCTTCGCCTTCGATGCCAGCGAAGCGGATGTTCGTTGTATTGGGCACGCGGGGGGCGTTGGCTCCGTTGACGACGGCTTGCGGGACTTTGGCGAGAATGCCTTGTTCGAGGCGGTCGCGGAGGGGGGAGAGATCCTCGCGGACCAGCTGGCAGGCCGCGCCGAGGGCGGCGGTGCCGGGGACGTTCTCGGTGCCCGCGCGGCGGCCCGCTTCGTGGCGGCCTCCGTACTGGCGGGGGGTGAGGTCGACGCCCTGGCGGACGTAGAGCACGCCGATGCCCTTCGGGGCGTTCAGCTTGTGGCCGGAGATTGTGTAGAGATCGATGTTCTTGAGATTGACGGGGATTTTGCCGGCGGCTTGGACGCCATCGGCATGGAAGAGCGCGCCGGAGGCGTGCGCGATTTC
>CAMATG010000567.1 GCA_945860645.1 Candidatus Sulfopaludibacter sp. SbA3
AAGATGTAGGGGCTGCGGAGAGCTTCGTCGACGAACTGCGCAGGCGGGGAATAGGAGGTGATGCGGGTGCGCCAGTTCATGGGGATGCCGAGCCAGGTGAAGCGGTAGTCGATTTCGGCGCCCAGGCGCATCTGCACCTTCTCTTTTGAGGTGACCAGGAAGTGCAGCCAGGGGGGCGTGATGATGGCGAGATTGTAGGGATTCTCGAACATCTCGAAGACTTCTTCGATCGGCTTGGGGACGATCATTTCGCAGCGGAGTTGGTAATGGGACATGTGTCTGGCGGCGGTTGGACGCCGAGACGGACGAGGTTCTCCCGCGCCGGTTTCAGGCAGGGATCGCGTTGCAAGGCTCGCAGAAAGTCGGCTCGGGCGGCGTCGGTTTGGCCGAGTCCCAGCAGGGCCGCGCCACGGTTTTGGATGTGGCGGGCGTTGGTGGGGGCCAGCGCGAGGGCCCGGCCGAATTCGGCGAGGGCCTGCGCGGCGTCTCCCGATTCCAACCACACTCTCCCTCTTTCGGATGCCACTTCGGGGTCGGCGGGTGTCAATAGTTTGGCTTTGTCGAGGTGGCGGAGGGCTTCGTCCCTGGGGGTAAGGCGGGCCAGTTGGAGGAGCGGGCGGGTCTGCGTCGGGGCGAGTTCGGCGGCTTCGCGCCAGAGGGCCACTTCGCTTTGCCAGGTGGAGCGGCGGGCGGCGGCGAAGGCGGTCCAGAGGAGAATCAGTGCCAGGGCGGGTTTAGGATATTTGGCGCCGATGAGGGCGAAGGCGATGGCGAGCAGGGCCAGCGGCAGGTAGAGGCGGCGGTAGGCGACGGCGTCGGCCGCGGGGAAGATGGAGGAGCTGGGCAGGAGCAGCAGCCAGGCGGGGATGAGCCAGAAGCCGGGTTGGGGGGACTTGGCCCAGAACCAGGAGGCGATGGTGAGCGCGAGCGCCAGGACGACCCAGGCGAGGATGGCGCCTTCGAGCGAGTCCGGCGGGCGGGCCGGGTCGATGGACATTTGCACGGGGACCAGCAGGCGCCAGAGGTAGCCGGGGAGGGCGTGGCCCTGGGTGAGGAAGTACTTCCAGGGTGTGGTGGATTGGCCGAAGCCGGAGCCGGAGCCGGCGATCAATTTGGTGGCGTACAGGACGCGGGCGCCGGCGGCGGCCGAGAGAGCGAGCATGGCGGTGATGGGCAGCCATTTGGGCTTGTGCTCGCGGGCGAAATCGATGAGGAGGAGCGCGAGCGGGAAGGCCACCCATTCTTCTTTGGCGAGCAGGGAGCAGGCGAAGGCGAGCGTGGCTTGCCAGGGTTTTCCTTCGAGCCAGCGCCAGAGGGCGAGAAGGCAGAAGAGGGCGGAAAGCGACGAGGACCGGGCGAAGATGTAGAGCAGCGGCTCATGCGCCAGCGGGTGGAGGGCGAAGAGCGCGGCGGCGATACGGGCGGTGGGGTCGTTGAACAGTTTCTTTGTAGAGAGGTAGAGGAACGCGGTGGCGCCGAGGTGGATGAGCAGATTCGTTAGCCGAAAGCCGAGCGGGTTGTGGCCCCAGAGGTGGAAATCGAGCCAGAAAGTGACGTAGGTGAGCGGGCGGGTTTGGGCAAGTTTCAGCCATTGGCGCCAGGCGTCGATGGGGACTACTGCCGGGTCGGCGAAGAGAGAGTGGTCGTCGAAGGCGAACGTTCCGGGGAGGGAGAGCCAAGCGAGGAACGCAATGGCGAGGGCGAGGAGGGGGCGCGATGCTAACATGAAAGGTTCATGAAACGGCCCCGATCGAAGGCGGACAAACAAGCGCGGTTGCAGCAGATTCTGGGCATTTTGGATGATTTGTATCCGAATGTGACCTGCGCGCTCAACCACTCGAATGCGTGGGAACTGCTGGTGGCGACCATTCTGTCGGCGCAGTGCACGGATGAGCGGGTGAACAAAGTCACACCGGGGCTCTTCGCCAAGTATCCGACAATTGAGGATTTCGCCGCAGTACGGCCGGAGGTCTTGGCCGTGGATATCCACTCCACTGGATTTTTCAACAATAAGGCAAAGAGTGTGGTGGGCGCGGCGCAGAAGATTCTGCGGGACTTTGGCGGGGAGATTCCGCGGGATATTGAGCTGCTGCTGACGGTGCCGGGGGCGGCGCGGAAGACGGCGAATGTGGTGTTGGGATCTGGGTTCGGGATTGCCAGCGGCGTGGTGGTGGATACGCACGTGGGGCGGATTGCGGCGCGGCTGGATTTGACGCGGGAAGAGTCGCCTGTGAAGGTGGAGCGGGACCTGATTGCGATTCTGCCGCAGGAGCGGTGGATCTTGTTTTCCCATCAGCTGATTCACTTTGGGCGCGGGATTTGTGTGGCGCGGAAGCCGCGGTGTGGGGAGTGTCCGATGGCGGACCTTTGCTACGCCGAGGACAAATTGGCATGAGGCGTTGGCTGGTTTTATTGGTGATTTTGGGGGCGTGCGCGCCGTTGCCGGAATCCTACCGGGTGCCGGAGCAGCGGAATGCGAAGGACGGGCCGGAGCCGGAGCCGATGGGGGCGATGGTGTCGTTCAACGACGCGCGGTCGCCGGACCATCTGGTGAAGGGGTTCCTGCCATCGGCGCCGGACCAGTTGTGGCGATGGGCGAGCGAGTCGCCCACGGTGCGGGTGCGTGTGAGCGACAAAGCCAAGCTACGGATGCGGTTGAACTTTGCTTTTCCGGACGAGAGCCACGTGCCGTTGCTGCCGATTACGGTGCGCTATTTCGTGAACGATAAGCTGCTGGACACGGTGGTGTACAAGAAGGCCGGGGTGCTGGAGTTCCGGAAGGCGGTGCCGGCGGAGTGGCTGGTGGCCGATGGGGACAACCTGCTGCGTTGGGAGATTTCGCCGGTGTATGTGGCCAAGGCGGATGGGATCAAACTGAGCATGATCGTGAGCGAAGTGGGCCTGGAGAAGGACGAGTAACAGATGGGAGTCGTTCTTTACATACTGGCGGGCTGGGCGCTGACGGTGGCGGCCTGCTATGCGCTGGGCGCGCTGTTGCTGGCGCGGCTGGAACAGCTATGGACGCGGGAAGAGGCGGTGGCGCTGCGGTTCGTGGTGGGCGCGGGGCTGTATAGTACGCTGGTGTTTTTGCTGGGGATCGCGCACCTGTACTACCGGGCCGTGTTTGTGGTGGTGCCGTTGGTGTTGGTGGCTGTGGCGTGGCGGACGGGGGTGTGGGCGTTGCCGGCGGAGCGGTTGGCGGCGTTGCCGGTTTTCTGGAAGCGGATCCTGTGGCTGGGGGCGCCGGCGTTCGTGTTGTATCTGGCGAACGCGTTGGCGCCGGAGGCGAGCCCGGACGGGGCGTCTTACCACCTGGGGCTGGTTGCAAAATACTATCGCGAACGGGCGATGGTGCCGGTGACGACCAATCTCTACGCGGCGCTGAGCCAGGGTATGGAGATGCTGTTCCTATCGGCCTATGCGGTGGGACGGCATTCGGCGGCGGCGATGGTGCACTTCACGTACCTGCTGGCGCTGCCGTGGCTGGTGATCTGCTACGGGCGGCGCTACGGCATGCCGGGCGTGGGCGTGACGGCGGCCGGGCTGCTGTTCCTTTCGCCGGTGGTAGGGATTGACGGGATCAGCGCGTATAACGACATTGCGGCGGCGTGCATTTGGGTGACGCTGTTTTTGGTTTTGCGCCGGATGGAAGACGAGCCCGGCGCGCGCGGGTTGCTGGTGTTAACCGGGGTTTTGGGCGGGTGCGCGTATGGATTGAAATACACGCTGTTCCCCGCCCTGCTTCTGGCGGGAGTTTGGGTGATTTGGATCCACCGGCGGGCGTGCCTGCGGCCGCTGGTGACCGTGGGCTTCACGGCGGCGCCGTTCATTGCGCCCTGGGTGGTACGAAACATGTTGTGGTGGCAGAATCCGCTGGCGCCGTTCTTCAACAACTGGTTCCCGAATCCGTACATGCAGTACTGGTTTGAGCTGGACTACAGGAGCCATATGGCGATGTATTCGCTGACCTCGTGGAAGCAGATTCCGATGGAGGTGACAGTGCACGGGGCGGCGCTGAACGGGCTGTTGGGGCCGGTGTTTCTGCTGGCGCCGTTGGGGCTATTGGCGCTGCGGTTTCCGGAGGGGCGGCGGGTGTGGCTGGCGGCGGCGTTTGCACTGGCAACGTATCCATCAAACGTGGGGACGCGGTTCCTGATTCCGGCGCTGCCGTTCGTGGCGCTGGCGATGGGGATGGCGATTTCGGCGTGGCGCTGGGCGCCGGTGGGGCTTTTGGCGGTGCATGCTGTATTGAGTTGGCCGAACGTGATTCCGGCGTATGCCAGCCAGTGGGCCTGGCGGCTGGAGAAGGTGACGTGGAAAGAGGCACTGCGGCTGCGGAGCGAGGACAACTATATTTTTTCGCACATGCCGTCGTATGCGTTGACACGGAAGCTGGAGGAACTGGTGCCGGCCGGGCGGCGCATTCTGGGCTTCGGGCAGTTGCCGGAGGCGTATACGAATCGCGAGTTTATGGTGGCATTTCAATCGGCCGAGGGCAACGGGTTGCGGGACATTTTCCTGACGCCGCTGGTCCGCGAAAGACAAGCCACGCGGCAGGTTCGGTTGACGGTTCCTTCGGCGCGGCACAAGGCGATCCGGGTGGTGCAGAACCGGGACGAGAGCGGCGGGCAGTGGTCGATTACGGAGATGCGGGTGTACTCCGGAGGGAAGGAAATCGTGCGGTCGCCGTTGTGGCAACTGCGGGCCAAGCCCACGCTGCA
>CAMATG010000568.1 GCA_945860645.1 Candidatus Sulfopaludibacter sp. SbA3
CACGAATGGGAGCCTACCGCCGTTCGGCCAGCAGGATTAGCGACTGGCCCAGCGGCAGATTAACCCCGGCCGGCAACAGCTTCGACTCCACCGCCAACGGGCCATACAGCAACTTGTCCAGCCACGGTGAAACCGGTCGCACCCCGCTCTCGGGATCCCCACCAAATAGCGGCTCGATCACACGAAACTTCACCAGCGCGACGGGCAGCAACAACGAGTTCGCGTAGGTGCAGCGCAGAACCTTAAACCCTGTATGCTCAGCCAGTTGCATCAATCGGGAACGGGTGAACCGCTGCCGCTCCATGGCGTGAATCGAGTGATGGCTCTTCAGAATATCGAGTGCCGAGGCCCGCAACGCCAGGAACCCGCCGGGCTTTAGGACCCGGTGGAACTCCGCCATCGGCCGGCGCTCATCGCCCAGCGGCATATGGACGATCACATCCATGCTCACCACCGCGTCGAAGGCGGCATCTTTGTAGGGTAGCGCCTGGATGTCACCCTGAGCCAAGTGATTGATTCCCAAACCCTTACCGTACTCCAACCCCTCCCAACCGAGGTCCAGAGGGAACATCGGCCAGCGGTAGCGGTGGGCCAGCGCCTGAGCAAAATGCCCGGTCCCGCACCCGGCTTCGAGTACCCGTTCGAACTGCCGCTGCTTCGCCACCGGATCCAATAACCCGAACATAATGTGGCGCATACCGCGATACCACCAGAAGTCGTTCTCGGCTTTGGCGATGTTGGCGAACTCGGCCGGATTCATCATGGCAGATAGTGCTCCCGGTGTTCGCGATAGTATTCCAAGGTCAGTCGGGCGCCAGTCGCGAATGGCACCGTTGGAGCCCACCCTAAGATCTCTCGAATGAATGAGTTATCGGTGGAGAAACTGCCGATGTCGATCGATTTATGCCCGTCCGGGAACGGCCGGAACCGCACCTCGCTTCCGGCTTCAGCCACCAGAATCCGCGCCATCTCCGCCAACGGCAACGCCTCCAACCCGCCCACGTTCATATTGGTATTGGGAAGTGCCTTTTGCTCACCGGCCAACAGGCAAGCCTCAACAATATCATCAACATACACGGGATCACGGAGCTGCTGGCCGTCTCCGAACACCTCGATGTCCTCCCCGTTCAGGGCCCGGCGGAAGAAGTGGCCCAGCACGCCTTGTTCGGGAATATTGAGAGCCATTCGGGGCCCGTATATATTGGTGAGGCGCATGATGGTCGCGTCGAGTTCGCCGCGGGCGGTCAAGAGGCGGTGGTAGGAGGCGGCGGCGTGTTTATGGATCCCGTTGAAATCAATGGGGTTAATCGGGTGCGACTCGTTGATCGGGAGGTACTGCGGCACCCCGTAAACCTGGCGGGTGGAGGCGTAAACCACCTTCACGCCGGGGCAGATATCTCGTAGCGCCAACAGGAAACGGAGCTGGGAAGTGGTGTTCAGCTCCAGATCCCGCACGGGGTCCCGCATGCTGTTAATGTGGCTGATCTCGCCCGCCAGATTGAAAACCACGTCGGTACCCACTACGGAGGAGTGGTACGTCGAAAGTGCACCGATATCGTCGTTTATGACGTCAATTTGTGCTGAAAACGGTGCTAAGTTGTGCGTGTTTGCACCACACCCGCGCACGGTGGAATCGAGCACGGTGACCGCCGCGCCTTCGCGCGCCAACCGGACCGCTACGTTACTTCCGATGAAGCCCAGCCCACCCGTGACCAGGACCCGCTTCCCCGCGTAGTTCATTGCAATTGTCTTTAGTCTATCGCTTCCAGGGTCCGGGCGGCTTCGAGCAACAGATGGGACCCGATGGCCGGGTGCGGATGGCGCTGGTAGAAGGACCGGATATGGACCTCGACATCCTCCCAGGCGGAGCGGACGGAACGGTAGACGATGGTGGGGTCGCCGTTGGCGCGCTGGCGCCAGCCCTGGATCTGGACACAGAAGCGAACGAAGGCGCTGATGAGGCGCATCTCGTTGGCGAACAGGAGGTGGAAGAACTGGTCGCCGCGGCGGTAGCGGTTGACGATGGCTTCGACCTTGTTGGGCCTATAGCTTTTGCGGTAGAGGGGCTCGGCGCCGTGGCGGTCGAGAAGTTGCCAGACCTCGGCGAGGCGGGGCGCAAGGCGCATGCACATGCCACCGAAGGTGCGCTCGAGGAGGCGGGCGTTGAGGACGTCGACGCCGAGCTGGTCGACGTGGCGGCCGACGACGGGGGCGGCGGCGCTCCAGGCGAGCAGGGCCATGGAGTGGGGCCGGTCTTCGAGCTGATCCATGGTCCGGATATGGGCGGCGGGCACAGTGGCGCGGAGCGCAGCCTGGACAGCGACGGCGACGGATTTGTAAGCGCGGTCGTAGTTATGCGACCGTTCGGACGGCGCGTCGGCGAGGCCACCGCTGCGGGCGCAGGTGTGGCGCGAGGCGAGAGGGCGGCGGAGCAGCGGCGTTTCCGGTGCTTCGGCGATGAGCGTGAGCGGCGTCGTGTCCCCGGTGATGGCGCGGCAGATCAGGACGAGCGCCTGGTGGGTGGCCTGGGTCGCGAGCGGCTGGGCATCGTCCCGGTGGGTGGCGACGAGGCGGCCGATGGCGGATTGGCGGAAATGGAGGCCGGCGAACCACTCCGGCAGTTCGCGATCGGTAGCGGCGCGGTGGGGCGGCAGGTGGAGTTCCACCGATGGCAGTCCGACGGCGCGGACGGCCGTTTGGACACACGGGGGCAGCCGTTCGATGGAATCGAGCGACTGAGATACTGGCGAAACGAGAGCGCGCGACGGCGTCTCACGGACCCAATGCAGGTTCACCTGCGGGTCCAGGGTGTACCGGTGAGACATGGTAAATCCTAGCGCTCCGATTCTAGCAATCGAAAATCGAAAAACGGATCGGGGTCCGCGCGGATGGCGTGGCGGCGGCGGCAGCAAGTATCTGTGGTTTCTATTTATTGCAGAGATTGGAGATTTATTTTGAAGTCTTGTGACTGAGTTTTCCACAGGGGCAGTTTTTCGCACATTTTGGAGGGTGCGGCGGTGGGGGGGCAGGGCGGTAGCGGGTGCCATCCGGGATACGGAATCAGGTCTTGCGCCGACTTTTGGCGGGGCCAACGGGAGTGGCACCGACGGGGAAGGCGGGCGGTGGGGATTCTCTGGCGAGGGATGTTTTACAGAATATTGGGTGTGTGGCGGTCGGGCGTGCGGGGTTTGCCGGCGCGGAGAAAGACGTTCACCTCTTCCAAAGAGCCGAAGAGTCCGATGAAGAGCGGGGACCGGCGGTCCGGGGAGCGTCGATAACGGTTGAAGTCGGGCGCGCGGAATTGACCGTTTCGCGCGATGACGGCACAGCCCATGGGGCGATATTCGTGGGTGCCTTGGGCCCACGCTTGATCCTCTGACAGCCAGACAGCAAATCCCATTTGTAATTGATATTATCGTGCGCATGGAACGCAGATTGTTTTTGGCAGGAACAGCGGCCGCGGCGAGCGCGGCGAATGCGGCAGCCGCGCCGGCGCAGGGGCGGTTGAAGCAGGGGGTTTGCGGGGGTGTCTTCCGCGGCTCCAATCTGGACTTCGAGGCCCAGTGCAAGGCGCTGGCCGATTTGGGGATCCATGCCTACGATCTGCAGGGTCCGGACAAGTTCCCGATTATGAAGAAGTACGGGATTGTGCCTTCGATGGTGCCGGGGTCGAGCCCTCTCGCGAATGGCGTCAACGACAAGAGTCTGCATGCGGAGATCATTAAACGGTCGCATGAGCTGATCGACATTTCCGCGGCGGCGGGCGCGCCGAACATGATTATTCTGTCGGGCAACCGGCGGGGCAAGAGCGACGCCGAGGGGATGGATAATACCGTTGCCTGTTTGAACGAGTTAAAGAAACACGCCGAGGATAAGGGCGTGACGTTGTGCATGGAGTTACTGAACAGTAAGGTGAATCATCCGGACTATCAGTGCGACCGGACGGCGTGGGGCGTAGAGGTTTGTAAGCGGGTGGCGTCGCCGCGGGTGAAGTTACTTTACGACATTTATCACATGCAGATTATGGAAGGCGACATCATTCGGACGATTCGCGATAACTTCCAGTGGTTTGCTCATTTCCATACGGCCGGGAACCCGGGGCGGAATGAGATCAGCATTGACCAGGAATTGAATTACAAGGGGATTGCGAAGGCGATTGCGGACCTTGGGTACAAGGGCTTCATTTGCCACGAGTATTCGCCGAAGGTAAAGCCGTGGAAGGAAGCGTTGCTGGAGGCGGTGGAGAGCTGTAACGTTTAGTTTTCTTGCGCTGGCGCCCTGGTGTTCCTTGGAGCTTCTTGGAATACCAGGGCCCGACGTATCATGAGGTTCGTTGGGGTGGGGGCTTGGCAGTACTGGCGCTGGAGGGAGCAGTTTTTGCGGGCGAATGGGCTGAAGGCGCTGGTTTTGGTTGGAGTCGGGGTTGGGTACGGCCCTTTGTTGTCGCGTGGTTGCTGGATACCTGTAAGACCGGACTGAACGTAAACGGACTGGCAATGGTGGGGTGGATTACTTTTGCTGAGCGGGGCGGCGCGAGGGTTTCGGGGGCGGCGGGGTTGAGCGGAAGCATTTTCTCATTGAAGGATGAGCCTGAAGCGGAGTGATGGTGAGTGGGGCTCCTTTCTTTGGGTTTGAGTTGGTAAGTTAACAGGCTCGTCGTCGAGGCTGTGGGAATGTGGGAATCGCGTAGCGATTTCCAAGGGCGGTGGAAAA
>CAMATG010000569.1 GCA_945860645.1 Candidatus Sulfopaludibacter sp. SbA3
CCCTCGCCGTCACCACCCCCGTCACCAAGTTCATCAACAACGTCCAATACTCCCTCGCCTACTACCGCCTGGAGGACATCTCCGCCGCCCCGCCCGCCTCCACCGCCGTCACCCCAGCCCCGGCGGCAGCCGACGCAAACGGCCACATCACCCCCACCGCCGCCACCGTCCTCCCCGGCCAGGCCCCGCCTATCAAAACCACACCCGCCGATTGCATCGACGATCCCGGCCAAAAACCCAAAACCCGCTACGCCGGCTTCGGCGTCACCTACAAACCCGGCCAGGGCCTCCGCGCCTTCGGCCTCGCCCAGCAGAATTTTTCCAACTCCGGCCTCTCCGTCCGCGCCGGCCAGGGCGGCCCCGGCACCCCGCTCGCCACCGCGAACTTCACCACCGATTACATCGCCTTCTCCCGCCTCCACCGCCGCCTCGCCTTCTCCCTCCAAGGCGGTACCGATACCGAAGCCAACCGCTACCTCACCGGCACAAAACAAAACGAACAACGCACCGGCGCCCGCGCCCGCCTCGAACTCGAACTCTTCCGCGACCGCAACGGCCACCTCCTCAAATTCTTCACCGAACCCGCCCGCACCAAGGTCACCCTCGGTGCCATCAGCACCACCAACACCATCGATCTCGGCACCGTCCACCTCTACGAATCCAGCGGCTCCCCCTACCCCTGGACCTGGCGCTTCGAACCCACCCTCCGCTGGGGCACGGCCACCGCAACGGTCCAACAGCACCAGCGCGCCTCCGCCACCGCCCGCTTCCACCGCCAGCTGCCGAAAGGCTGGGCCACCGATATCGCCGCCCAGGCCGCCTTCGCCAGCGCCTCCACGCCAATCTTCGACCAACCCTCCCTCGGCGGCGCCGAAAGCCTCCGCGGCTTCCGCCGCGACGATGCCGTCGCCATCCGCCTCTGGACTCTCCAGCCCGAACTCTGGGCGCCCGTCTATACCAATCTCTTCCTCGCCGCCTTCCACGACATCGGCAACGCCGGCGACCTCTCCGCCACCCCCCGCCTTGGTCCCGGCCTCGGTCTGCGCTATGTCGCCGGCCCCGCCGTCCTCCGCCTCGATTGGGCCTACGGCCTCGGCCCCGCCGCCACCGGCGGCAGTCGCGGTAAATTCTATTTCAGCGTCACCACCAATCTGCCCTACTAGACCCCCAAGGAGCACCACTATGCCAACCACCTTCAAACTCGGCGCCTTCACCCTCGATACCCAAGGCAACGTCCTCCAGGGCGGCACCTGGAAAACCCTCCCTGATAACAAAATCAGCGTCACCACCGACGATGGCGCCTCCCAGTCCTTCGCCGTCGCCTGGCGCTTCACCACGGACAATCAGCTCATCCTCTCCAACGCCGGCGCCGACCTCTGCAACTGGAATCCCGATGCCACCGTCACCCCCAAATTCACGACATCCAAAGCAGTCCTCACCGTCCAACCGGACGTCCTCAACCCCTTCTCCTTCGAACTCCGCGGCAAGTGGAACCTGAACGCCACGCACGACCTGACGTTCACCACCCCCGACGGCACCGTCTCCACCATCAACGGCATCGTCAACTCTCCCGACAGCAAGTTCATCTTCCTCTTCAACGCCACCAACCGCCCCCTGCTCAAACACAAACTCAACTTCGCCGGCACCTGGGGCAACGCCCCCGCCGGCGGCGGCCAACTCCAGTTCACGTACTCGACCGAAACCGGCACCGCCATCTTCACCCTCCCCGGCAACGTCAGCATCAAGAAATCCACCAACCAGCTCAGCTACCAGTATCAAAAGGGCGGCCCGCAATCCATCGATTTCCAGGGCACCCTCCTGGTCAATGAGGACTTCACCGTCAGCTACCAGTTCAGCCGCCGCCTGGCCGAAAACGGCGACGAACAAACCGCGGAAAGCACCATCTCCATCGGCGCCCAGTTCCAAAAGAACAGCTTCACCGGCGATCTCGAACTGACCCTAAAAAAGGCCGACGGCTCCCTCGGCGCCACTACCCTCGCCCTCACCGGCAACTTCGTCGGCACCATCGGCAAAACCAACGTGGCCGTCGGGTTCCAGTTCACCCAGGTGCGCGACGGCCAGTCCGTCACCACAACGGTGGCCTTCGGCGGCCGTGTGCAGTTCACCAACGGCACCCTGGAGTTCGCCTTCGCCGCCAACTCCGCCACCAAAACCATCACCCTCTCCGTCGGCACGGACATCAAGCTCGGCCCGGCCAACGTCGATGCAAAACTCAACGTCGACATGGGCGGCGGCACCGTCCAGGGCGTCACGTTCCTGTTGGGCGTCTCGTTTTAGCGCCGCTGTATCGGAGCGTTACAACTCCGCAACGCCCGCATACAGCTCGTCTACCGTCAAAGTCGCCCCCAGCGAATCGAGCCGAATCACGGAGCCCTCCTCCTCGTAAACAACAATTTGCCAACTCCCATCTGGAAGACGGCGGTAATGCTCCACAAACACCCGCTCCTGTTCGACGATCAAAAACTCCCGCAAAGAAGGCAGTTGCCGATAAAGTCTCGCCTTCTCGCCTTGATCGAAGTTACGTGTCGAAGGCGACAACACCTCCACGATGGCCGTTGGATTAGCAAGCGTATCGTTTCGAGCATCCGTGTACTCTGGCTTTCCACAAACCACAGTGACATCGGGATAGGTAATCAGTCGGTCCCAAAACACCGACACCCGGGCGTCCGGGCCGAAGGTGAGGCAGGATTTACCCGCCAGCGCACGATGAAACTCCGCCCCGGCATTCATACAAATGAGCGCGTAACGAATCGAACCGCCTGCCATTGCAACCATGGCGCCGTCAATGAACTCATGCTTTTCCTCGGAAGCCCGTTCTAATTCGAGGTATTGTTCAGGCGTTAGCAGCGAAGACGGTGGGCTCGCCATGTCCAGAGTATCGCCCATTCCGCTCCGTCACGGAAAACGCTCCTGTCCCAATCACCCTGCCTGCTTTTGCAATGCAGCAACGTACGGCAAAGGAAAGTCTTCCCCGCCATCGAGTCGGCGAAGACCGTCAGTGGCTCAAGCACAAAAAACCGATTCCGATCGAAGACATTCTGGCCGGCTTCGGCCTCACCGCGACCATCTACGGTACCATACCGAATGTGGAGCCGCTACTCTTCCAACCCCATGCGACACTGGCTTCCGTCATGCCAAAGCCCTCCAAACGGGCGCTCCCGCCGCTACCGCTTAGCGACGACACGCCAGGTCGACGTCTCGCGCGCCTCCGCCGCGAACGAGGCTTCACGCAGGTGGAGCTCGCCGGGAAAACCGGCCTCGTCCAAACCCTCGTTTCCGGCTACGAGCGCGGCAAGCTGCGTCTGAATGCCGACATGATTCTCCGGTTCGCCGCCGCGCTCGATGTGTCCACCGACGACCTGTTCCAGCCGGCCAGCGGCCCCAAGCCCGCCCGAAAGCCCAGCCGCCGAGTCCTGCAGCGCCTTGAACGCATCGAGGCCCTGCCCGCCCATGTACAGACCACCGTTCTCAAAAGCCTGGATCTGATGCTGCAAAGCGTTTCGATGAAACGCCGGGAGACCTTACGATGACCCCCGACAAACAACAAGCTCATGCTCTGCTCGATCGCGTCCCCCCCGATCAAATGACCGCCGCCGTGCGGTTCCTCGAGTTTCTGCTCCTCGATCCAGTGGACCGTTCCCTGGCTATCGCCCCCATCGAAGACGAAGAGATCAGCGAGGAAGAAGAACAAGCCGTCGCCCGCTCCAAGGAGTGGTTCAAACACAACGACGGTATTCCCTTTGAACAAGTGGTCGCCGAACTCGGCTTCACCATGGACCAGATTCGCAATCATCGGCTGGACGAAGACAGAGACCCGGTCTCTTGAAACGGATCATCATCTCGGATGAAGCCAAGGCCGACATCCGGGCTATCCCCCAGCACATCGCCATGAATATTCTGACGGCCATACACCGCCTGGCCGAAACCGGCGCCGGCCGGGTCAAAACACTCAAAAACAAAGAGGGCGAGAAGCGTCTCCGCGTTGGCGACTACCGTGTCCGCTTCACCGAAGAACACCCCGAAACTCTCCGCATCCACACGGTTAAGAATCGCCGCGAAGCCTACCGTTGACCCTCCTGTCGGCAGCACGGACCGGCGGGCGTCGTGCTGGTGGGCCGCAAAAGCAGCGGCCCGGCACGCCGCCCGCCGGGAGGGGCAGCGCGGGTGACCGGAAGAAAATACTTAAGGAATTTGGTTTGCCTCCGGCAGGGTGGAAGGCGGACCGGAGCCGCGCGGAGTGGCCGATGACGTAAGAAAAATTATCCGCACCGCCGGTCCCAAAGCGGACCGGGCCCCGCGCGTGCCGCGCAACTGCGCGAAACCCCGCGGCGGTGTTCGCTGACGCCCGATAATTTTGTCTTACGTCAACGGCCTAAGGGCGCTTTCGTCCGGTCCGCAAATTCGTTTGATCACCCCCGGCCCCTCGCAGGGGAGTGCTGGATGCCGCGCTCCGCGCGGTAAGGTGTCATCGAACGGCCCGCAAACGTCATCGTTAGCTGCCTCTAATCGACCGCTTGCAAGCCAAATTAGGTCCGCATCACTACCACTCTTACTTCATTAGTCACAGCAATAGACTCCTCATTCATAGTGTGACTTCGTTCCATCGATCACGAAGTGGCGCGCCTTTCTCTTTGGTTGAAACAATCTCCAATGTTCATCCGTGGACCCAGCCGGAAACACCCTCAGACGAGT
>CAMATG010000570.1 GCA_945860645.1 Candidatus Sulfopaludibacter sp. SbA3
GGATGGGGGCGGTTTCGGAGGCTATGGCGAGCGCGGCGAAGGCGGCGGGGGCGGAGATCCGGTGCGGGGTGCATGTGGCGCGGATTCTGGTGAAAGAGAACCGGGCGGTGGGCGTGGTGTTGAAGAGCGGGGATGAGATTGCGGCGAAGATGGTGGCGTCGAACCTGGACCCGAAGCGGACGTTTTTGAAGCTGCTGGAGGCTTCGATTTTGCCGCCGGAGTTTGCCCAGACGATCGAGCATTTCCGGTGCGAGGGGATCAGCGCGAAGATCAATTTGGGTGTGAAGGCGTTGCCGAATTTCAAGGCGCTGCCGGGGGCGAGCGCGCCCCATCATAAGGCGACGATGCATATTTGTCCGTCGATGGATTATATGGAGAAGGCGTGGGATGACGCCAAGTATGGGAAGCCGAGCGAGCGGCCGATGTTGGAGATGACTTGTCCGACTTTGTATGATCCGACGCTGGCGCCGGAGGGGCGGCATATCATTGGGATCTTTTTGCAGTATGCGCCGTATACGTTGCGGGCGGGCAGTTGGACGGATTTACGGGAGCCGTTTTTTAAGCGGGTTTTGAAGATTATCGATGAGTACGCGCCCGGGTTTTCGAGCGGGATTGAGCATGCGGAGTTGTTGACGCCGGTGGATTTGGAGACTCGGTATGGGAT
Organism: Candidatus Sulfopaludibacter sp. SbA3; assembly: GCA_945860645.1. Classification (GTDB taxonomy): domain Bacteria; phylum Acidobacteriota; class Terriglobia; order Bryobacterales; family Bryobacteraceae. Next base: position 665 of record CAMATG010000570.1, read on the forward strand.
TACCGGGGGGAATATTTTCCATGGGGAGATGGCGATTGATCAGATGTTCTCGCTGCGGCCGGCGGCGCGGTATGCCAATTACAAGACGCCGGTGGCGGGGTTGTATTTGTGCGGGAGCGGGGCGCATCCGGGGGGCGGGGTGATGGGGGCGCCGGGGCATAATGCGGCGATGGTGATGTTGAAGGGGTAGGGGTTTTGTTGCTCCGGTGCTTTGGCTTGCTGCTTCCCTTTTCCGGGGTGCCAGGCACCGGGGAGAGAGTGTTGGACGGGGAGGTTGCGTCGGACAGGCCCGGTGCCAGGCACCGATCGGTGGGTTGCGTGGGTCGGGTGTTTGCTCTCTTCAGCCTTCCCGCTGCCTCCCGTCTCCCTGCACGTTCTCCTTCGCTTAGATGCTGGGGACGGCGACTTCGGCGCCTTTGCGGTCGGCGGAGACGTAGCCAGCGTAGATGGCTAGCGTGATGTCGATCGCCAGTTCGAGGTCGCACTCCGGTTGGCGGCCTTCGCGCATGGAGTGGACGAAATCGTGCATTTCGTAGAACTGGCCGTTGCTCCAGCCGAACTCTGGGTAGGCCTGGATCCAGCCTTCGTTGGAACTGATCTTTTCCATCAGATCCATGTTGGCGAATTCCTTTTTGTCGGGACTGTAGAGGTCGACGACTTTGACCGGCTGGATGTGGCAGCGGGTGCGGTGGTTGTTGGCGTAGACCTCGATGAAGTCGTAGACGCCGCCGAGGACGAGTTCGCTGGTCATGACGTCGGCGATCATGCCGTCGTCGAAGATAACGTGGAGGAAGGCGTAGTCCTCCGTGTCCTTGTACGTGGTGCGGAGGTAGCCGCGGTCCTCGAACGCTGGTTGCTTGGTGATGGAGTGGGTGCGGCAACTGACGGCGACGGGGCGGATGGGCTTGCCGTTGCGGGCCAGGCCTTCTTTGCGCTTCAGGTAGAGAACGCCGCCGAGCGGATGGCAGCCCTTGCCGATGAGGGAGCCGCCGCCCTGTTCGCTCCAGATGCCGTAGACGGGCGAGTGGGAGCCGGAGTGGGATTCCTCGGCGGTCATGCGGAGGATCTGCGCTTTGGTCTTCTCGATCACTTCGCGTTCGCGCTGGACCGAGGGGGCGTAGATGTAGTTTTCGGCGTAGCCCAAGAGGATGCCGCTTTCGGCGACGACGCGGCGGATGTCGCGGAGTTCCTCGGTGACGGAGGCGAGCATTTCCTCTTTAGAGAATGTCTCGGGCGAGCCGAAGAAGCCATGGAAGGGCTTTTCGACGATCACGTGTTTGCCCGCCGCGGCGGCCTTGCGGATGTACTCGGCGTGGGAAGAGGGCGGGGTGCAGATGTCGAGCACGTCGACATCGGGGAGCATTTCGTCCACCGAGGCGTAGGCGCGGACGCCGAACTCCTGGGCGAACGCTTCGCGGGAGGAGGCGCGGGCGCTGGTGACGCCGACGGTGACGGCAGGGAGGCCGCGAAGGTTTTTGTGATGGAATTTACCGGCGAAGCCGGAGCCGGCGATGCCGAGGCGGAGAGGTGCGTTTTGCATGATGTCAGTTGCCGCGGGGGCGGGTCCAGAGGAGTTCAAAGGCAGGCTTGCTGGAGCGGGAGTAGGTGGTGGAGGCGGAGCCGGAGGGGCCGGGAGTGCGGGAGGGACCGGGTTTGGGCCGGGCCGCTTCTTTATCGACGGGGAGATTATCCACGCTGGAACTTCGGGTGGTGCGGGAGGTGGCGGGGCCAGGGACGAATTCGATGCGGGCGATCTGGTCCTTCGGGACGGAGATCTGCTCGGTTTTGGTGGTGATGATGACGCTGTCTTCGGTGGTCTCGTAGAGCTTGGCGACGATGCCGAAGCGGGCGCCGATTTTGGTGACGCGGACTTCGGTGCCGGGGTTCAGGTGCATCACTTTGTCCCAGCCGTCTTTTTCCGCAAAGGGGGCGGCGAAGACGAGGGGGGCGAGGGTGGAGAGGAAGAATCGTCGGAGCATCCTGCCGCGAGGATAGCAAAAAAGATTTGCGGCTGTCCCAACATGGAGGGGGGCGGCGGCGTCTAATGGGGCGGAAGTTAGGAGATACTCGTTGTCCGGAGAGGTTCTGGCGCTACCGATTGACATATTTGCTTCGAAGGGCGCGCCGTGGGCTGCGTTCGAGGAGGTGTACCGGTTGCACGGGGCGCGGTTGAAATCCATGGCGTACAACCTGCTGGGCAATGAGCAGGACGCCGAGGACGCGGTGCAGGAGGCGTTTTTGAAGGCCTGCCGGGGGACGGAGAGTTTCCGGGGCGGGGCGGCGGCGCACACGTGGGTGTATCGAATTCTGGTGAACCTGTGTTTGGACGAGGGGCGGCGGCGGGGGCGGCGCCCGGTGATGGCCGTGGACGTGGATGCGGCGAGCCGGGAGGCGGGCGCTGACCTGCGGGTGGCATTGCGGCAGGCGATGGGGCAGTTGCCGGTGCGGCAACGGGCGGTGTTTTTGATGGCGGCGGTGGAGGGATTGCCGCATGGGGAGATTGCAACGATTTTGGAGATCTCCGAGACGAACTCGCGGACGCTGCTGTTGGAGGCGCGCCGCCAATTGCAGGAGTTGCTGACGAAATGACACCGGAAGAACTGGATCGGCGGGCGGGGGAGTTGCACCACGAATGGGAGTCGCCCGGGTTGTGGGGGCGGATAGAGCGGGCGCGGAGAGGTTCGCGGCGGTGGTGGTGGTGGGCGGGCGCTGGCGTGGCGGCGGCGGTGGCGCTGGGGCTGTTTTTGGCGCCGGGGCCACGGCGTGCGCCTGTGAGTGCGAAGGCGCCGTTGTTGACCGAGCAGGCGCTGGCGGAGGTGGAGGAGGCTGAGGCGGCGTACCGGAAATCGATCGACAAGCTGGCGCGGGTGGCGGCGCCGAAGCTGGCGGGGCCGGGGACGCCGTTGTTGCGGGCGTACGCGGAGAAGCTGGCTGTGTTGGACGGGGCGATTGGGACGCTGCAGGCTGAGGTGGCGCGGAATGGGTTCAACACCCATTTGCACGTGCAGATGGCGGCGCTGTACCGCGATAAACAGCAGACTTTGGAGCAGGTGTTGCATGCGCAATAGCATTTTGTTTTTAGCGATGGCGATGGGGTTGGCGGCGGCGCCTGGACGCGAGGAGGTGTCGAGGGATTTCTCCAAAACGGTGGCGTTGCCGGCGGGGCAGAGGGTGAGCGTGGAGAGTAAGAACGGGGATGTGGTGATCCGGGGCGGGAGCGCGAAGGAGGCGTCGATCCGGGCGTTCATTCAGGTTTCGGCGCCGGAGCGGGCGGTGGCCGAGCAGTTTGCTGGCGGAATTCGCGTCGATGTTACAAATGGGGCGGGGGAGTTGCGGGTGGCGGTGCGCTATCCGGAGATGCCGCGGCCGGCCGGTTTCTTTGAGCGCCTTTTCGGCGGGGCGAATTTGGGGTTTTCGGTACGGCTGGAGTTGCTGTTGCCGGAAGGTTCGCCCCTGGCGGTGCGGCATGCGTTCGGGAATGTGGAGATTGATGGGATGCAGGCCGGGGCGACCGTGACGCACGGCAACGGCGGGATTGTGGTGCGGAAGGGGAGGGGGCCGCAGCGGCTGGAGACATCGTTCGGGGGATTGCGGGCGGACCGGATTACGGGCGATGTGATGGCGGTGAGTCAGAATGGGGATGTTAGTATCTCCGATGTTACTGGGAATGTCAGTGCGCGGACGAAGTTCGGGGGGCTGGATGTGAGCCGGGTGAGCGGGACTGTGGATGCGCAGAACGGCAATGGCGCGGTGGCGGTGACCGACGCCGGCGGGCGGGTGACGATCGGGACCTCGTTCGCGCAGGTGACTGCGACGCGGCTGAAGGGGGATTTGATTGTGCGGAATGACAATGGCGGCGTGGATGTGTCGGACGTGCAGGGGGGCGCGGAGGTGACGACGAAGTTCGGGAAGGTGAAGTTCAGCAACATTGGGCGGGGTGTGTTGGTGCGGAATGAGAACGGAGCGGTGGAGGGCGTGCGGGTGGCGGGCGCGGCGAAGGTTGTTACGTCCCACGGAACGATGCAGATTTCCGAT
>CAMATG010000571.1 GCA_945860645.1 Candidatus Sulfopaludibacter sp. SbA3
ACCAATAACCAAAAACAAAAAAAGGAAAAACCATGCACCAAAACGCAATATCCAACTACTTCGAAGGCTTCGACCTCGGCAAGGACCGCGACTTCTCCGCCATCGGCATCCTCGCCCACAAAATCGAAAACGACGGTCCCTTCGACCGCGCCTCATACACCCAACCCACCCGGCACGTCGTCGAACTCACCGGGCTCATTCGCATCCCCCTCGGGACCGAATACCTCGATGTCATCCGCCGCTTCCGCGACATCAACACGAAGCTGCTCAGCTCCAACCCCTTCGGCTATCGCCCGCCGAAGGTCCACGTCGTAGTCGACGCCGCCGGCCCCGGTCAGATCGCCGTCGAGATGATCAGGCAGCAAAAGCTGAGCATCAATATCGTCCCGACCCTGCTCACCGGCGGCACCGAGTCCAACCGTCTCAAAGGCGGCAAAATCACCATCCCGCGTCGGGAGTTAATCTCCAACGCCCGCTTCCTCCTCGAAACCGGTGCACTCCGCATCGCCCAAGGCCTGAAATACGGAGCCCTGCTCGAAGGAGAACTGGCCGCCATCCGCGCCCAGGGAGGCCAGTCCAACCACGACGACCTCGCCATCGCCGTCAGCCTCGCCGCCTGGCACGCCGTCAAGGTCTTCCCCGCGCTCCGCCGCACCCGCCTCGCCGCGTAGGCGGCCCTTGTGGAAACGAGTTTCGGCGCCCCGTAACCCGGGGAACTCCGATCCGATCCACCCAGAAATTCTTGCTAAGGTGCTGACATGCGGTTACCCTTCGGCGAAAACGCCGTTGTCGAGCCCGTCAAACTCCTCGCTTACTGTTTGAATCCCGCTCACGAGGAAGGGAAGCACAAAGCGCGCGTATTCCGTGCGGCGCTCGGGCTGACCGCAAAGGACGCCGAGTTCCTCCGAGCCCGTTTGTTGTTGGCGGCCCGCGATGGCGAAGTTCATCAGCAGCGCCAAACAGCGTTCGGGGTCTTGTACGATGTCGATTTCACAATGGAGTATAACGGTCATTCCGCTCGGATCCGTTCGGGCTGGATTCTTGAATCCGGCTCTTGTACACCCAGGCTCACAACCTGTTTTATAGTGAAGCGAGGAGGTCTGCATGTCCACGGTTAAACCCTACGCCGTCGTCGCCCTGCTGGAAGACATCCCAGCCGAAAACGTCAGCCGCGGCCAGGTCGGAACAGTCATCGACACGCTCGCCACCGGTGCTGCGCTCGTCGAGTTCGCCGACGGAGATGGAGTGGCCTACGCCACCCTCGCCCTCCAGCCAGAGCAGATGATGGAACTCCATCACCGCCCGGCCGGTCAGGCCGCCTGACCAAAGGCAGACCGGGAGCACCAGATCCCGGGCCTGCAAAATTCGCCACCCCGGCTACCCCGGCCCGCCTACTGGAACGGATCCACCAGATCCAAACCCAGCCCGGCAAACGTCCGCGGCCGTCCGGTCACCAGCGCCAGCCCATGCTCGGCCGCCGTCGCCGCCACCAGCAACTCGGTGTCCCGCGCCGCCGGCCTCGCCCCGGCCACCGTCATCTGCCCCCACCGCGCCGCCACCGCCGGCGTCACGGGCAACAACAACTCAGAGCCCAGCCCCCGAAAGGCAAAGCTCCACCACGCCACCATCTGCGACCGGCGGCGAGCATCCGGAACTCCCCGGATCGCCCGCTCCATCTCCCCGGCCGTGATGACGCTCAAAAATTTCGGCCGGTCGTACGCCCACGCAAACCAAGCCTCCACTTTCGGAGCTGGCTGCGGCGCCAACGTCTCCGCAATCACGTCCGTCGCCAACAGGTAGCCGTTCATTCGAACTTCACCCCGCTACCCACCAAAGGCGAATTGCGCAGATACTCGTAGAGGTCCGGTTGTCGATGCCGGCCCGTCAGCCGGTCGTACTCCGCCCGGCTCATAATAACCACCTCGCCACCGCCCTGCCGGGTTACCAACTGCGGTCCCTCGGCCAAGGTCTGGCGAACTAACTCGCTAAATCGCGCTTTCGCGTCCTGGAGTTTCCACTCCCCGTGAAGGTGTTTCATACTAGTCAGACTAGTCAGAGTTTAGCAAATCTGCCTCGGAAGGGGCGCTACAATAGGGGAGGCAAGCCATGTTCGATAGTCTGAGCGATAAACTCCAAAAGGTCTTCAAAAACCTGCGCGGCGAAGGCAAACTCACCGCGGAGAACATGGACGCCGCTCTGCGCGAAATCCGCGTCGCCCTTCTCGAAGCCGACGTCCACTTCAAAGTGGTCAAAGGCCTCATCGAAGCCGTCAAGGAAAAAGCGCTCGGCCAGGAAGTCCTTTCGGCCCTCAACCCGTCGCAGCAGGTCGTCAAAATCGTCCACGAAGAGCTTATCAAGCTCCTCGGTTCCCACGCCTCCCGCCTCCGCTTCGCCAATGAGCCGCCCTCGGTCATTATGATCGTCGGCCTCCAAGGCTCCGGTAAAACGACGTCCACTGCCAAGCTCGCCCGCTGGCTGTCGAAGAACCAGCACAATCCGATCATGGTCTCGGTCGACGTCTACCGTCCCGCCGCCCGCGATCAGCTGGCCGTACTCGCCAAACAGCTCAACCTGCCGATCTATCCGGGTGTCGCCGGCGAAACCAAGCCGCTCGAACTGGCCAAATCCGCCAAGCGCGAAGCCATCCAGTCCGGCAAAGACGTCATCCTCATCGATACCGCCGGCCGCCTGCATATCGACGAAGACCTCATGACCGAGCTCGCCGAGCTGAAGGCCACCTTCGATCCGGTCGAAATCCTCTTCGTGGCCGACGCCATGACCGGCCAGGACGCTGTCAAATCGGCCGCCGAATTTCACGCTCGTCTCGGCGTCACCGGGGTCATCTTAACGAAGATGGACGGCGATGCCCGCGGTGGCGCGGCGCTCTCCATTCGCTCGGTCACCGGCCAGCCGCTCAAGTTCATCGGTATCGGCGAAAAGCCGGATGCCTTCGAGGCGTTCCATCCGGATCGCGCCGCCAGCCGCATCCTCGGCATGGGCGACGTGCTCAGCCTCATCGAAAAGGTCGAAGAGACCATCGATAAAAAGCAGGCCGAGGAGATGCAGCGCAAGCTCCTCGATAACGAGTTCACCCTGGAGGACTTCCGCAACCAGCTGAAGCAGCTCTCCAAACTCGGGCCGCTCGAAAATCTTCTCGGGATGATGCCCGGCGTCGGCATGCTCAAAGAGCTCAAAAACGCCAAGGTCGATCCCAAGGAAATCTCCCGCGTCGTCGCCATCATCGACTCGATGACCCCGCGCGAACGCGATAACCACATGCTCATCAACGGCTCCCGCCGCCGTCGCATCGCCGCCGGCTCCGGGACCACCGTCAATGACGTCAACAACCTTCTCAAGCAGTACACGCAGGCCCGGAAGATGATGAAGTCCTTCTCCGGTTCGCTGCAAGGACAGGGCTTCATGGGCAAGAAATTGGCCAAGCTCGGTATGGGGAAACTCCCCAACCTGTCCGACTTTAAGTTCTAACCAAATTCAAAGGAGTAAGTCTCAACATGCTCGCAATTCGCCTCGCGCGGTTCGGCTCCAAAAAAGCCCCCACCTACCGCGTCGTCGTTATCGAAAAGGATCGCGCCCGGGATAGCCGCGCCGTCGAAGTCGTCGGCCACTACAACCCATGCGCCGAACCGGCCGCCGTTGTCATCGACCACGAGCGTCTCCAGTTCTGGATCAAGAACGGTGCCCAGCCGACCGACGTCGTCAAGCGCCTCGTCAAGAGCAACCCGCCGGCCCCCGCCGTTTAATCTGAGGATTCCGTCATGGCAGCCGTCAAGCAGTTAGTGGAAGACATCGCCAAAGCGCTCGTGGACAATCCTGACCAGGTTACCGTCCATGTCGTCGAGGGCGAACAGGTCACCGTGCTCGAGCTCCGGGTTGCCGCCAGCGATGTAGGTAAGGTTATCGGCAAGCAGGGCCGTACGGCGCGTTCCATCCGGACGCTGCTCGGCGCCTGTGGCGTAAAGCTGAATCGCCGGTACAATCTGGAAATCCTTGAGTAGCGACTGGGTCATCCTGGCCGAAATTGTCCGCGCTCGCGGCAATAAAGGCGAAGTCGCGGTCAACGACCTCACCACAGGTCCTGATCGCTTCAACGAGCTCGGCTCGGTTACGCTTCTCGGTCCCGATGACGCCGTCAAACGCGAAATCGAAATCGAGGAGGCCTGGGAACACAACGGCTTCACGATCCTCAAGTTCAAAGGGATCGACAGCATTTCAGAAGCCGAAGCGCTACGTGGTTTACGGGCCGCCATTCGCCCGGACCGCCGCCGCCCGCTGGAGCCTGGTGAGTTCTTCTTCGGTGATCTGGTCGATTGCCAGGTCGTCGATGCCAAAAATATCGAGGTAGTTTATGGCCGCGTCGCCGCGGTTCATGACCAGGTCGGCGCCCAAGGCCTCCTGGAGTTGGAAGACGGTATGCTCATCCCCTTCGTCAAAGACATTTGCGTAGGGATCAAGCCCGAAGAAGGCCGCATCGAGGTGAACCTGCCCGATGGTCTGGTCGAGCTCTTCCGAGAATCACAATCTTAATCCCGGTCTCATGATCTTTCACGTACTCACTATCTTCCCGGAATTCTTCCGTGGGCCGTTCGAGTACGGAGTCGTCTCCCGGGCTGTACAAACCAACAAAATCCAGATCCGTATCCATGATCTCCGGCAGTGGACTTTCGA
>CAMATG010000572.1 GCA_945860645.1 Candidatus Sulfopaludibacter sp. SbA3
AGTGCCAGTACAGCCCGCCCGTCTCCACGTCCTCGGCCACAAACTTCCCACGCCCCACCCCCACCGCCAGCACGCCCAAATAGATCACCCCAGCCGCCACATGCGCCATGTGCAGCCCCGTAATCCCAAAGAACACCGAACCAAAAATCGTCCCCGGCGAAACCGTCTCCAGCAAATGCCGCCACTCCGTCAAATGCAGCCCAATGAACCCCGCCCCGCCCGCCATCGTCGCCACCAGCCACCGCACCGCCCCGCGCCGGTCACCCCCCTCCATCGCCGCCACCGCCCACACCATCGTCAAACTCGACGCCAGCAAAACAACGGTCATCCCCGTCGCAAACACGATCGCCGGCGATAGCGTAAACGGCCGCGGCCAATCCGGATTCCCCAGCCGAAGCGCCGTATAAACAACCAGCAACGTGGCAAACGTCAGCACGTCGCTCATCACAAACAGCCACATCCCCAGCCGCTTATGCCCCGTCATGCCCACACTCCAAACAGGAACAGCACGTAGATCCACAGCGCCCCCACAAAGTGCCAGAACAGCCCCGCCCGCTCGCCCCATCGGGCCAGCGCCGCCACGCCCGCCGCCGCGTGAATCGCATGTGCCGCCACCAACACGCTCAAAAACGCCTCCCCAATCACCGCCATCCGCAGTTCCGCCAAAACCAAAACCTGCAAACCCACCAACAAACCGCCCGCAATCACAGCCCCCCGCACCCACCCCCGCAAAATCAGCCAACTCGCCAACGGCCCCAGCACCGCCGTCGCCCACACCCAGGCCGGCAACTCCGGCGCCACCCAGTCCCCACCAATCCCGCGCCTCACCACCATCGCGCTCGTCACCGCCGCAAACAGCATCGAACTCGCCACCACCAGCAGCGTCTGCCCCGTCCGCGCCACATTAGTCATCGGTCCACTCCCGCGTCGTCGCCCCCCACGGATTCCCCGGCGCCACCGCCCCCCGCCGCTGGCTCCAGAAGTAGTTGAACAGGAAAATCAACTGCACCGCCGCCAGGAAATACGCGGCATGCGTCACGCCCATATGCAGCCCCGTCACCGACTTCAAAAACTCATACTCCTTGAAATCCGGATACCGCCGCGGATTCCCCACAAACCCCGCAAAGTGCAGCGGCACAAACACCGCATAAACCCCAACGAAAGTCAGGAAAAAGTGGATCTTCCCCAGCCGTTCGTTCAGGAATCGCCCATACATCTTCGGGAACCAGTAGTGCAGCGCCGCCCAGATCGCAAACACCGCCGCCACGCCCATAATCAGGTGAAAGTGCGCCACCACGAAATAGGTGTCGTGGAAGTAGATGTCCAACCCTGGCTGCCCCAGCACCAGCCCCGTAATCCCGCCCGTAATGAACAGCGAAACAAACCCCAACGCATAGTGCATCGCCGCCGTAAACCGCAGCCGCCCGCCCCACAGCGTCGCCAGCCAATTAAACGTCTTCACCGCACTCGGCACACCCACCGCCATCGTCAGCACGCTAAACGCAATCGACGAATACGGGCTCATCCCGCTGATGAACATATGGTGCCCCCACACCACAAACCCCAACCCGCCAATCGCCAGCATCGCCACCGCCATGGCCTTATACCCAAACACCTTCTTCCCGCTAAAAACACTCAAAACCGTACTAATCACGCCCATTCCCGGCAAAATGGCGATATAAACCTCCGGGTGCCCGAAGAACCAGAACAGATGCTGGAACAACAGCGGCGACCCGCCCGACCTCCCCTGCACCTGGTCATTCACAATCAGCCCGCCCGGAATAAAAAAGCTCGTCCCCGCCACCCGGTCCAACAGCAACAGCACGCCCCCCGGCAGCAACACCGCAAACGCAAACAGGCTAATGAGCGCCGTCACAAACCAGCCCCAGCACGTCAGCGGCATATCGAAATAGCCCATGCCCGGCGCGCGCAGCTCAATCACCGTGACGATGATATTGATCGCCCCCATCAAACTCGCCACACAAAACATGGCGATCGAAAGGATCCACAAATCCTGCCCCAACCCCTGCCCCGGCCCCGTAATCTTGCCCAACCCCGACAGCGGCGGATACGCCGTCCATCCCGACAGCGGCGCCCCGCCCTCCACCAGAAACGCCAGCAAAAGCGTCACCAGCGACAACGCCGTCGTCCAAAAAGACAGCATGTTCAACACCGGAAACGCCATATCGTGCGCGCCAATCTGCAGCGGCAAAAAGTAGTTCCCAAACCCCGATTGCGGCGCCGTCGTCAGCACGAAAAACACCATAATCGTCCCGTGCATCGTCATCAGCGACAGGTACAGCTCCGGCGTCATCTGCCCGCCCGGCGCACCCTCCGGCCACAGCATCTGGAACAGCCGCACCTTCGTATCCGGATGCACCAGGTGGAACCGCATCACCAGCGACAGCAACATCCCCAGAAAAACACTGAATAGCGCGAGCCCAATATACTGTTTCCCAATCACCTTGTGGTCGGTCGAAAACATCGTCACGGCAGCACCACCTTCTGCTGCGCCTCCGCCAGCCAGGCGGCGTAATCGTCCTCCGTCATCACCACCAGCGAACTCCGCATCTGGTGATGCCCCAGTCCGCACAGCTCCGAACACGGCACCTCATACGTGCCTACCTTCGTCGCCGTAAACCGCAGCGGAATCGTCATCCCCGGCACCACGTCCTGCTTCAATCGCAACTCCCGCACAAAGAAGTTGTGAATCACATCCCGGCTCTTCAACTGCAGCTCCACCGGCCGCCCCACCGGCACCCGCAGCACCGCCGCCGTCAAATCATCCTTGCCCCTAGGGTCCTTCGCGTCAATGCCAAACGAGTTCCCCCCGGCATCGTCAATCTGCTTGATGTCCACCCGTCCAAACGCCCCATCGGCGCCCGCGTAGCGATAGGACCACGCAAACTGCTTCGCCAGCACTTCCACCTTCAGCGCCCGCGGGTCTGACCCTTCCAAATGCACCCCCGCCCAAATCCCCTGCCCTGCCAGCGCCAGCCCCAAAAAGATCACCGCCGTCGCCGACGTCCACGCAATCTCTAATGCGCTACTCCCGTCCGATCCCGTCACCGCCTGCCCCCGGTCGCGATACCGGAAGATCACCCACGCCAGGAGCCCCTGCGCAAACACGAAAATGCAGCCAATCACGCACAGCGTCACCAGGAAGTGCGCGTCATAGGCCCGCGCGTGTGCAGAGATGGCTTCCGGGAACCACCAGCGCGGCTGAAAAAACAACGCCAGCGTCGCGCCCGCAAGCGCGGCAATCAGAATCGCAATTGCCATAGAAACGTAAGTTTACGACAATCCGGCTTGCGGCAATCGAACAGTAAATATCGCGCCCGTCGGCTGGTGGTTCCGCGCCTCCACCGTTCCGCCATGCTCAGCCACAATCGATTGCACAATATGCAACCCCAGCCCCCGCCGCCCGCGCGATTTCTTCGTCGTCACGTTCGGCTCAAAAATCGTCGGCAGGATCCCCACCGGGATCCCCGGCCCGTCGTCGGCCACCGTCAGAGTAATCACGCCGCCCTCTAAAGCCGCGCCAATCTCCACCGCCACACCCTGCGGATTCGCCTGCGCCGCGTTCAAAAACAGGTTCACAAACACCCGCTCCCACGCCGCCGGAGAACCGGGCAGCGATACCGGCTGCGCCACCCGCCGCGTGTACTGAATCGCCGTGCCCTTCGTAAAGGTCAACACATCGGTGGCGTGCTGCGCGGCATTGTCCAGAATCTCCGACAAGTCCCCATGCTCGCTGATCGTCTCGTTCAACGACGCCACAATCCGCTCCCCGCGCTGCACACTCCGCTGAATCGTCTTCGCCAGCTTCGTCCACTTCCCGTCGGTGGCCAGCACCTCCGCCGCCTCCGAGAGCGTCTCGAATACGTTGTTCAAGTCGTGGGCCAGGCCCTCAACGGTAAGTTCAGAATCACCAGACATCGGAAAGCCCTACGTCCGAATCGCTTCCAGCGCTTCGAAAAACTCGGGGAAGGAAACGCTCGCCGCCTCGGCTTCGTTCACAACCGTCTCCCCGCCCTCGGCCACCAGCCCGGCCACAGCAAACGCCATGCCAATCCGGTGATCCCCGAAGCTGTCCACCTCCGCCGCCCGGAACGTCTGCTTGCCCGGAATGTGGAACCCATCGGCCGCCGTCTCAATCTCAATACCCATCCGCCGCAGGTTCTCCGCAACAGTGGCAATCCGGTCGGTCTCCTTCACGCGCAGCTCCGACGCATCCCGCACCGTCAGCCCGTTCTCGCTCGTCGCGCCCAACACAGCCAGCACCGGAATCTCGTCGATCAACGCCGCCGTCAACCCGCCGGAAATCTCCCCGCCCTGGAACTTCGAGTTCCGCACCTGCAGGTCCCCAACCAACTCGCCGCCCGACGACCGCACGTCCAGGACCTTCACCTGTCCGCCGCCGCCCACCAGGAAATCAATCAACGCCGTCCGCGACGGGTTCACGCCCACGTCGTACAAAATCACATTGGCGTCCGGATTCATCATCGCCGCCACCAAAAAGAACGCCGCGCCGGAAAGGTCCCCGGGCACATACAGCTCCCGCCCTTCCAGCTCTTTCCCGCCCACCACCGTCGTCGTCCGGCCAATGGTCTTAATATCGGCGCCAAACTCGCGCATCGCAATCTCGGAGTGGTCGCGCGTCTT
>CAMATG010000573.1 GCA_945860645.1 Candidatus Sulfopaludibacter sp. SbA3
TGCGCCCCCCCATCCGCCGTAAACAAAAACACAAACTTACCCCCAATCGAATCCCCCACCGCCATCCCATGCCGCGCATCCCAAAACGTCATCGCGTCATAAAACGCCTTCTCATCGGTATTCTGAAACTGCAACGCCCACGACATCCCCGCATCCCGCGTCTTATAAATCCGCGACGCTCCCCCCGGCCCAATGCTCAACACATACGCCGTCTTCTCATCCACCGCGTCCACATCCCGGAAGTCCAACTTCTCCGCTCCCGGCACAATCAGCCGCTTCCAAGTCGTCCCCCCATCCGCCGTCCGCAGCACCGTCCCCTCCGCCCCGCTCGCCCACGCCACCCGCTCGTTCACCGCGCTCACCCCCCGCAACCGCGCCGAAACCCCGCTAATCAATACCGTCCACTCCTGCCCAAACCCAGCCAGGCCCAACCCCAAAATCAATAAAATCCGCATCTCCCCAGCATAAGCAACAATAATCGTAGCCATGTTCACCCCCAACGACCGCGCCACCCTGCGCGCCCGCCTCCTCGAACAAGCCCAAGCCGATCCCCGCATCACCGCCGCCGCCATCACCGGGTCCGCCGCCGCCAACACCGAAGACCAATGGTCCGACATCGATCTCGCCTTCGCCCACACCACCCCCCTCGAACCAGTCCTCAACGACTGGACCGAAACCATGTACACCCACCACAACGCCCTCCGCCATACCGACCTCCCCTTCGGCCCCTGGCTCTACCGCGTCTTCCTCCTCAAAAACACCCTCCAAGTCGATCTCGCCTTCGTCCCCGCCAACGAATTCCGCCCCCTCTCCCCAACCTTCCAACTCGTGTTCGGCGAAGCCAACGAACCCACCGCCCAACCCGAACCCCAACCCGAACCCCTAATCGGCATGGCCTGGCTCTACGCCCTCCACGTTCGCGGCGCAATCGCCCGCAACAAACCCTGGCAAGCCGAACACATGCTCACCGGCATGCGCAACCAACTCCTAGCCCTCCTCTGCCTCCGCCACTCGCTCCCCACCGCCCACGGCAAAGGCATCGACCAACTCCCCGACGCAATCAAGGAAACCCTCGAACCAACCCTCCCCGCCAACCTCACCACCCCCGAACTCACCCGCGCCTTCCGCGCCACCACCGAAGCCCTAACCCACGAAGTCGACGAGCCCCTCGCCCAAACCCTCCATCAGCTCGCCAACCTCTAACCCCAGGGCGCCTCCTCACCGAACGCAGCGAAGAAGCCGAGACCCAAAACCCACAACTCCCCTACCCTCCTACCGCGACCGCAGGTCCGTCACCAACAGGGCCAACTCACTCCCCGCCGCAAACGTCACGCTCGGCCCCTTCACCGCCACCGACACCATCAGTACCGACGCCGCCGCCCCAATCCCCGCTCCGATCGCCGCCCCCTTCACCCCGCCCGCCAGTGCCCCAATCCCCGCGCCAATCGCCGTCCCAACCCCCACCTTCCCCGCGTTCCCGCGCTTTTCAATCAGGTTCCCCTCCTCGTCCTGACCCTCTTTCCCCTTCGAATTCTTGTACCCCTGCACCTGCGTCTGCACCCCCACCGTCTCGCCGTTCGCCAGCGTCAGCGTGCTGAAACTGAACCGCAGTGTCGAACTCTTGTTCAACTTCCCGCTACTCTTCGCCTCGTCAACCGTTCCCTCCAACACCGCCCCCTTGTAAGCCTCCGGCTCCAACACGATCGCCGAAATCTTGTCTCCCTTCTGGTTCTCCCGCGAACTCAGCCCCGTGCTCAATTGCACCCGGAACCCCACTTCTTTCCCCAACGGCGCCGTCTCCCCAAAGCTCCCCAGCGCCATCATCATGGCAATAGCAATCATCTTCGTCATCGTCTTCTCTCCTATGGTTTGTTCCACTGAAATTCCGCCGTCACCGCTCCGGCCTGCTTACACCGGAACGAAAACTGTTTAAATCCGCTCGACGGCACCGGTGCCGAACTCACCGTGCACCCCGACCCGGACTGCAACAACACCGCCCCACCCGGCAACGCCACGCCCGACACCTCTCCCGTCGAAGCGCTTGTCCCCGTAATCGTCACCACCTCGCCCTTCACCAGCCGCCCCTGCCAGGTCAACACGCCCGACCGTGGCCCAACCGGCACCGCCGCCCGCCGTGCCGCCTGCTGCTTCTCTTCCGCCTCCCGCGCCAATCGCGCCTGCTCCGCCCGCTCCCGAGCTAGCCGTTCCGCGGCCACTCGTTCCTGCGCCAACCGTTCAGCCGCCGCCCGTTCCGCCGCCATCCGCTCCTGCGCCGCCCGTTCAGCCGCCGCCCGTTCAGCAGCCGCACGCTCGGCAGCCGCACGCTCAGAAGCAGCCCGCTCCGCCGCCAACCGCTCCGCATTCCGCCTCGCCTCCGCCTCCCGGCCACCATCTCCCCGGTCCACCGGCGGAGCCACCGTCTCAGGGGGCTGGACACTGGGCCCAGGGCCAGGTGCCTCCGGTTCCTTCACAACCTCAGCAACCGGCGGCTGCACCGGCGCCGTTACCACCGGCGTCTCCGGCCGAAATCGTTTCAGCAACACCGGATACGCCAGCCACGTTCCCGCCCCCATCAGCGCCAGAACGGCAATCGCACCCGCAACCCACATCACCGGAATCGCCGCGCTCTTCCCGCCCGGAACCGTCACCGGAGGCACCGGCGCCGCCGTCACTACCACCGGTGCCCCGCACCCCCCGCAAAACTTCTTTCCCTCCCCAAGTACCGCTCCACACCGGCCACAATGTGCCATACCCTATATCTCCCTTCCGCCCTTCTCCTTCGTCTGCGCCTGCGACTGCTTCGTTGTCCCATTCCCCTGCGCCCGCAGATTCTCCCGGTCCACCTTCCCCAACCGCGACATCTCTTTCTTGTCCGGCTGCTGTCCCTGCGCCTTCGCCGCGTCCGCATGCCGGCTCGACGAAGAAGAAAAGTTCCCGAAAATCACTTCCCGCTTCTCCCCCGTTGCCTTCCCATCTCGATACGTCGACTGCTCCACTTTTTCCCCAATCGGCTTCCCGCTGCCATCCTTCTGCAGCATCGTCGACCGTTCCTTCACCGAGACCGACGAATCCGCCTTCACCTGCGCGTCCCGGTCTTTTTCCATCGCATGCTTCGTCCCGCCCGCCCGGTTCTGGATCGAGTTCCCGGCATACAAATTGCCCTTATCCCCCGCCGGTGCATTACCCGACAGCGAGTGCCGGTGCGACGCATCCTTCCCCGTCTCCGCATAGACCCCGGACCGCGCCTTCGCGTCCGCGCTCCGCCCCTCCGGCGTCTGCCTCGGATTCTTCATCTGATCCGCGCTGTACGTCATCTCCGACGTCCGCCCCCCATCCGTCCGCGAGATCTGGTTGCTCGCGCTTTGCCCCTGCTTCGGCGACGCGCTACTCGTCTGGGAAACACCCTGCGCCTTCGCGTCCCGCCCCGCCGATTGCCCCTGTGGATTCAGATCCCCCCGCGACACCGGTTTCGATGCCGGCGAAGGAGACGCACTCTGCTGACCCGCACCCCGATTCGCGTTCGAAGTAGACGGCCCGCCCGATTGCGACGGTGCGCTGGCTTGACTCGGTGACGCGGGCTGCGACGGAGCGCTGCCTTTCGACGGTCCACTGGCGCTCGTTTGCGACGCTCCACTGGATGGCGCCGAAGCACTCGATTGACTCGGTGCCGCTGGCTGCGACGGTGCGCTGGCTTTCGACGGAGTACTGGCGCTCGCTTGCGTCGGTCCACTGGATGGCGACGGTGCGCTCGCTTGCGCCGAAGCACTCGATTGGCTAGGTGCCGCCGGCTTCGCCGAAGCACTCGATGCCGACGGCGCGCTCGGCGCCGATCCACCACCACCACCACTTCCACCTTGTCCTCTGCTCATAACAAGTCCTCTCTTTCCAATCCGTCCCTCAATAGACCGGCGACAGCCGGACCACATCCCCGCCGGTACCTCCACCAGCTCACATCACCGCTCCGGCCCCTGTAACGACTTCCCTTTGGCCTGCTGCGTCGGCTCACTCGGCTTCGACCCCGCCGTGTTCGGCGCCGTACTGTTCGTCTGCGCCACGCCCTGAGACTTCAAGTCCCGCCCCGCCGACTGCGCCGCCGACTGTGCCTGCGGATTCAAATCCCCCCGCGACACCGGCTTCGATGCCGGCGACGGCGAAGCGCTCTGCTGCGCCGCGCTCCGGCCTACCTTCTGGCTCGACGGCCCCGCCGACGGCGCGCTCGGCGCCTTCCCACCACCACCACCACCGCTACCACCTTGTCCTCTGCTCATAAATAATCCTCTCTTTCGAATCCGTCCCTTAATAGACCGGCGACAGCCGGACCACATCCCGGCGCGGCACCCGCGCCCGGTATCCCACCACCAATGCCGTATTCGGCTCAGCCAACAATGTCCCCACCTCCGACGCCTCCACCAGCTCATGCACCCCCACGTGGCACTGGCTCCGCCCGGAATCCCCCTCCGAACCAAACAGCCGCGACAGCTGATTCGTAAACCGCCCTCGCCGCGCACTGCCCATTCCATACATCCCCGGCCCAATCCACCGCCGCATACTCTCCTGCGTCCGCGATGCCGCCAGCGCCCCGGTCAGCGTCTCGCTCTTCATCGCGTCCCGTACCGTCAATCCCTCCACGCGCTCCACCTTCGCGCTCCAGATCTT
>CAMATG010000574.1 GCA_945860645.1 Candidatus Sulfopaludibacter sp. SbA3
TTCCCCCGCTGCATCGTCGTCATCACATTCGCCAGATTGTTCAAACTTTGCGCCAAATCCAGGTGCCCCTCCGGATACAGCTTCCGCTTCAATCCGATCGCCTCCCCAAACGCCTTCTCCGCCTCCCCGAACCGCCCCTGCCGGAAATACAGACTCCCCAAATACGACAACGCCTGCGCCTTCGCCGACGGCTGCCCCGCCAGCCGCAACGCCTCCTGGTACGCCTCCTCCGCCTCCTTGCTTTTCCCCGCGTCCATCAACGCCGCCCCCAGGCTCAACGCCAGCGCCCCGCGATCCCCGACCCCCAACGCCGATCCCCCCGCCGCGCTCACCGCCGCCTGGCACGCCGACACCGCCTCCGCATGCCGCGCCGCCTGCCGCAACTGGTTACAACGATGCATCCACACCAGCGCCCGAGGCCCCGCCCCAATCCCCTTCGCCAGCTCCACCGCCGCCGCCCCAGACGCCTCCGCCTCCTTATGCCGCCCCCGGAACTCCTCCCCCTCGGCCACCATCGCCAGCGCCCGCGCCAGCCGCTCCGGATTCGGACTCTTGCTCCCCTCCTCCGACGTCAACAGCTCCCGGTACGCCAACACCGCCTTCTCGTACAACCCCAAATTGAAGTACGCCTCCGCCATCGTCTCCAATAGCGCATGCCGCGTCCCGTCATTCCCCAACGTCCGCACCCGCGCCGCGCCCAGGTCCAACAGCTCCCGCGTCGACACCCGGTTCCCCTGATTCCGCTCCGGATCGGCCGCCGCGAACAGGTCCCGCAAAAACCGCGACACCTCCTCCGCCCGGTCCCGTTCCACCTCGATGCTCCGCTTCTGCACCGCTACATACGCCAGTCCGCCCAGCGCCGCCGCCAACACGCCCAACCCCGCCACCGCCGGCACCGCGTACCGGCTCATCAGCTTCGCCGCCTTGTACGAAAACGCCCCGGCCCGCGCCTCCACCGGCAGCCCCCGCAAGTACCGGTTCACGTCCTCCGCCAACTGCTCCGCCGTCGCGTACCGCTGCTCGGCCTCCGCCCGCGTCGCCTTCTCCACAATCGCCTGCACATCCCGCGACCGCGGCTCCGCCACCAGTTCCCCCAGCATCACCCCCAGCGAGTACACGTCCGTCGCCGTCGTCAACAACTGCCCCGCCTGCTGCTCCGGACTCGCATACGCCGGCGTATACGGCCGCATCCGCGTCACCGTCGCGTCCCCATCCGCCTCCAGCACCTTCGCAATCCCGAAGTCCAACAGCTTCACATCCCCGTTCGCCCGCACCATCACGTTCCGAGGCTTCAAATCCCGATGGATCACCAGATGGCTGTGCGCATGCTGCACCGCCGCGCAGATCGTCGCAAACAGCGCCAACCGCGCCCGCTCCCCCAACACCCGCTCCTGGCAGTACTCCGGCAACAGCCGCCCCTCGATGTACTCCATCACCAGGTACGGCCGCCCGTCCTCGGTCGACCCGCCGTCCAGCAACCGCGCAATATGCGGATGGTCCAGCAGCGACAGAATCTGTCGTTCCTGGGCAAACCGCCGAATCACCTCATGGGTGTCCATCCCCCGCTTGATCAGCTTGATCGCTACCGTCTGCTGAAAGCCCCCGTCCACGCGCTCGGCCCGCCAGACGGTCCCCATCCCGCCCCGGCCCACCTCCGCCTCAAGCCGGTACGGTCCAATCAACTGCCCCTTCACCGCCTCCATCGGCGCCAGCTCGGAGTCCAACATCAGCTCCACCTGCCGCCGCAAATCCGCGTCGTCCCCGCACTCCCGCTGCAGATACGCCGCCCGCTCCCCCTTCGGCAACGCCGCCGCCCCGTCAAAAACGGCGCATACCTGCCGCCAACGATCTCCGCTCTCAGCCCGGGCGCTCATTAGTATAATTTACAGAACTTCGCCCGTGCCCATACGCCTCTCACTCCTCGCCCTCTCCGCACTGGTGGCCGCCGCGGCCCCGGCTTGGCAGATCTCGACCATCTCCTCCCGCCCCGACAAAGTCAGCGGCGGCGACGCCCTCGTCCGCATCGACGTTCCCAACAACGCCCCCCTCACCGGCATCACCGTCCGCCGCAACGGACAGGACATCACCAGCACCTTCCGGCCCGACGCCGCTCAGCACGCCCTCATCGGCCTCGTCCGCGGCCTCCGCCTCGGCCAGAACACCCTCGAAGCCTTCACCGGCGGCACGCCATCCGCTCAACTCTCCGTCATCAATTACCCCTCCACCGGCCCCATCTTCTCTGGCCCGCAGGAGCAGCCATTCGTCTGCCAGACGCAGAACTTCAAACTCCCCGACGGCTCCTCCCTGGGCCCCGCCCTCGATGCCGATTGCACCGTCAAAACCGTTGTCCAGTACCTCTACCGCCCCACCGGCTCCCGCGACTTCCGGCCCTTCGTCAACAACGCCCCCGACGTCGATACCACCACCACCACCACCGGCCAAAAGGTCCGCTACATCGTCCGCGTCGAGACCGGCACGCTCAACCGCTCCCTCTACCAGTTCGCTATTCTCCAGGACCCGGCCGACTCCGCTGCCCGCCCCTGGAACCGCCGCCTGCTCTACACCTTCGGCGGCGGCTGCACCGGCGGCTGGTTCCGCCAGGGCGCCAACCTGCCCAATGTCCTCAACGACGACATCGTCGGCCGCGGCTACGCCGAGGCCTCCGCCTCCCTCAACGTCTTCGGTAATAACTGCCAGGACGTCGTCGCCACCGAAACCATGATGATGGTCAAGGAACGCTTCATCGAAGCCAACGGCCCGCCCGCCTTCACCTTCGGCCGAGGCGGCTCCGGCGGCTCCTACCAGCAGCTCCAGATCGCCGACGGCTACCCCGGCCTCCTCGATGGCATCATCCCCTCGGCCACTTTTCCGGACGTCGTCGAAACCACCCAGTTCCTCGTCGACGCCCAGCTCCTCGACAACTACTTCACCCGCTTCGGCCGCGCCCTCACCGACGAGCAGAAGAAGGCCATCGCCGGCGTCGGCACCCTCAAGAACATCAACCCCGTCGGCAACGGCGCCGGTCGCATCAACCCCACCAAGTTCTGCCCGCCCGAGCTGCCCCAGGAGCTCCGCTACCACCCCACGCTCAACCGCGCCGGCGCCCGCTGCGACATCTTCGACCACACCGTCAACGTCTACGGCCGCGACCCGGTCACCGGCTTCGCCCGCCGCGCCATCGATAACGTCGGCGTCCAGTACGGCCTCACCGCCCTCAACACCGGCGCCATCACCGCCGCCCAGTTTCTCGACCTTAACGAAAAAGTCGGCGGCTACGACAACGACGGCAACCTCGTCTCCACCCGCGCCGTGGCCGATCCGCAAGCGCTCCGCGCCTCCTACCAGACCGGCCGCGTTACGTATGGCGGCAACGGCCTCGCGCGCATCCCCATCATCGACTACCGCGCCTACACCGACCTGACCGACGCGGGCGACGTCCACCAGAAGTACCACTCCTATTCGCTCCGCGAACGGCTCCGCGCCGCCAACGGCACTGCCGCGAACCAGGTCCTCCTCGTCGCCGGTCAGCGCTCCAACAAGGTTCACTCCTACGCCGTCACCAAGATGGACGAGTGGCTCACCAACCTGGCCAAGGACACCACCAACGTCCCCGTCATGGAAAAGATCACCCGCGCCAAACCAGCCGACCTGGTGGACTCCTGCTACCTCGCCAACGACGTCCGCATCCTGGAGCCGCAGAACTTCTCCGGCGGCGAGTGCAACAAGACCTACAAAACCTTCCCGCCCCCGCGCATGATCGCCGGCGGCCCCATCACCAACAACGTCCTCAAGTGCAAGCTGAAGCCCCTCGACCCGGCCGACTACGCCGTCCCCTTCACCGACGCCGACCGCCAGCGGCTCCGCCGCGTGTTCCCGAACGGGGTCTGCGACTGGAAGAAGCCCGGCGTCGAACAGCAGAAACCCGTTGGCACCTGGCTCCAATATTGACCCCCATGGAAATCCCCAACCTCTCCCTTCCCGAGTACGTGATGGAGCACTGGGCCGGCTTCGGCGACAAGCCCGCCTTGATCGACGCCGCCACCGGGCGCGCGCTCTCCTACGCCACGCTCGGTGCGCAGGCCCGCACCGTCGCCGCCAACCTCGCCGCCCGCGGCATGCGCACCGGCGACACCTTCTGCCTCTACGCGCCCAACTCGCTCGAATACCCCATCGCCTACTACGGCATCCAACTGGCCGGCGGCGTCCCCACCACCGCCAACCCGCTCTACAGCTACGAAGAGCTCACTAAACAGCTCGTCGATAGCCGCGCCACCGGCATCCTGACGGTGCCCGAATTCCTCGATAAAGCGCTCGGCGCCGCCGCCGAAGCCGGCATCGCCGAGGTCTTCGTTTTCGGCGAAGCACCGGGCGCGCTGCCCTTCTCCCTCCTGCTCGCGGATGGCGTGCCGCCGGCCTCGAACCCCGCCGCCGCGCTCGCCGCCCTGCCCTATTCGAGCGGCACCACCGGCACCGCCAAAGGCGTCATGTTGACCCACGCCAACATGATCGCCGCCATCATTCAAACGATCGCCTACGAAGACACGGCGGCCGACGACGTCACCATCGCCTTCCTCCCCTTCTTCCACATCTACGGCCAGCAGGTGATTCTCAACTGCGGGCTGCGCCAGGGCTCGACGCTGATTGTGATG
>CAMATG010000575.1 GCA_945860645.1 Candidatus Sulfopaludibacter sp. SbA3
CAACATCCCCAGCGTCTGCGCATCCCGGCTCTCAGACATCGAAACCAGCGCGAACGCCGCCTTGTTCCGGTCACTCCACGTCAGCGAATTCAGCTGCTCCACGAACCACGTCGGGCTGATCTGAATGTCCATCAACGGCTTCAACTTGCCCAACACCGCCAGCGCCGCCAGCGAGCGCATGGCGTTGCTCCGCACCCCGTCATCGGGGTCGCGCACGGCATACTGCAAGTCGTCAATCACGCCCCGCTTCTTCGTCGCATAGGCGATCGTGTAGGCCGCAATGGCCCGCTCCGTCTCGTCCACGCTCTTCCGCAGCACGTCGCGAATGGCGGGCAGGTTCCCATCCACCAGCGCCGGAAACTTCAGCTGCAGATCCCGCGCCGGAGCATACTGCATCAGGCTGTGCCCGTTGGTCAAATCCTCGGCCGCCTTGCCCTCTCTCACCGCAACCTGCACCTGCTCCATAAACAGATTCCAGGTATCGACAAGCTCCTCCGGCAGCCGTACCGTCTCATCGGCAGGCTGCTCGTGATACTCAAACTTCGGCCCGCCCTTTTCCAGAATGCCGACGTAGAGAATCGCTTCCCCGTTCTCGCAACAAACGGCCTCCAACTGCGCCTGGACCACGTTGTTCACGAGTTCGATCTGCATCTCGATCTCGCCCTTGGACTTCGGCAACGGGCCGCCCTTCTTCACTTCCAGGGCCTTCTCCACCCGCTCCCGGCTGGCCTTCTTCAGGCCGAAATAGTCGATGATCCCCACCTTCGGCAGGGTCATCGGCTGCCCCCAAGATACAGAAGTCGCGAGGGCAGCCGACAGCAGACACAATACGGGTACTCGAACGTTCACGATTTCCTAGACGCGCGCCAGAGCCAATCGGCTACGCCTGTTTTTCGGCCAGATCGCCGAGAAACGGAATCTTGAACATCTCCCGGTTGTAGGCCTTATACATCAGGAAGGCCCAGCCGCCCATCAGGGCCAAAGACAACCCCAGACTGGCCAGCGAGAAAATCATCCACATGCTGAACGGCAGGAAATGCCGCAGAATCGAGAACACGATCGAGAAACCGATGTTCAAAACGATGGCGCCGATGCTGAAGAAGATCGCCTGAAACGCGTGGAAGCGCACCACTTTATTCTTGTTATACGGTTCCAGCACCAGGAACAACACGCCGGTGATCAGGCCAAACAAATAGCAGAGAGCTGAGGCGACGTTGTCCTCCATCCCGCCCGCGGCGGGCGCCGGCTGGCCGTACTGCGGCTGCCCGTAAGGAGGCTGTTGCTGCTGGCCGTAATTCGGCGGCTGCTGGCCATAGTTCGGCGGCTGTTGCCCGAACGGCTGCTGCTGCTGCGGGTAAGGCGGCTGCGGTTGCGGCGGCTGCGGAGGCTGTGGCTGTTGCGGAGCCCCACTTGCCACCGGG
The DNA here is from genome assembly GCA_945860645.1 of Candidatus Sulfopaludibacter sp. SbA3. GTDB lineage: Bacteria > Acidobacteriota > Terriglobia > Bryobacterales > Bryobacteraceae. Next base: position 1,422 of record CAMATG010000575.1, read on the forward strand.
GTGCCACACCGCATACAGAACGCGCCCTGCACCTGAGCGCCACAATTTGCACAAAAAGCCATAAGATGATTCCTCCGTTTAGGTAACGCGGAAACTGCACCCTGAGATTATCAGGAATCGGAAAAAAAAGAAGGCCAGGGCTTAAACCCCGGCCTTCTTTGTTGAGTTAAAGTTTGTTCGGTTAGAACACAAAGCGCACGCTGAACTGCGCGCGGCGAGCGTTCGTGCCGTCCGGGAAACCCTGGCTGGCGGTACCCTGGCCCAACCGCGGCGTCGGATTCAACACACCGGCAGTCGCTTGATAGGCCTGCGTCAGCACCGAGGTGTCCGAAACGTGGTTGAACACGTTGAAGGCCTCGAAGTTCAGGAAGAGCTGGTAGCGCTCGGTGAGAGCCAGGATCTTCGAGAGACGCGAGTCCAGACGGACGATCTGGTCGATGTCCAGGCTGGCCGCGGGCAGGAACGGCACGCGGGTGGAACCGCCGAAGCCGTTCAACGTGTTGTTGTACGCCGCGCCGGCAAACGGGTTGCCGCTGACGAAGATGGTCGGCGTGGCGTTCTGCGCGCTGGCGCCGGTGAAGATGTTCGACAGCTGCCAGCCGTTCACGATGTACTTGGAGAACCAGTCGGTCTTCTTCGTGAAGGTCGGCGTGAACATCGCCGTGCCGACGAAGCGGTGGCGCTGATCCAGAACCGAGCTCGACTTGTCGAGAGCGTAGTTGCCGTTCTGCAGGTTGAACGGACGGCCCGAGAAGAAGATGTTGTTGTTGCCGCCGCTCTGATTCAGATCGATGGCGTGGGACCAGGTGTAGGCCACCGAGCCTTCCCACATCTTCGAGAAGCGCTTCCGCATCTGGACGACGAGGCCGTCGTAGTAGCTGCGGCCACCGTTCTCGATCTGGCCAACACCGCGCCAACGGGTGTCAACGCGATTCGCCAGCCGGTAGGTGGGCGTCGTGTACGTGCCAACCTGATTGCCGCCCGTATCGTTAATGCGATAGGTGACATCCGGGCCAAGCCCACCGACGTTCAGGTCGCGCACCGTGTAAAGCTGCACACCGCGGCTCCACAGGTAGCTGACCGTCAGGCCCAGGTCGCGGGTGATCTCATGCTCGATACCCACATCGCCTTGCTGCGTGTATGGGTTGCGCATGTTCGGAGCGGCCATCGAGATGTCGATGGTGCCGGCCGGCGGATTGCGGTCGATCCCGGCGAGCTTCGCGGGGAACACAGGCCCCAGGGCCAGGTCGGCGGCGATGGCGCTGTTCAGGCTGATCTGCTTCTGCACAACACCATTTTCCAGGTGCAGCGTGTTGATCAGGCCGCCCGGCGTGCGGGCGTAGAAGATGCCGTAACCGCCGCGGATGACGGTCTTATTGTTGTTCATCGAGTAGGCCAGGCCAAGGCGCGGCGCCCAGTTCTTGCCGTACGACGGGATGTTGCCCGTCTGCCGCGCATAGTCGGGATTGACGATCTTCGGCTGGGAGAAATTCTGGTACTCGTAGCGGATGCCATAGTTGATGGTCAGTTTCTGGGTGACACGGAACTGGTCCTGCACATAGAAGCTGAAGTCGCGAATCGTGGTATCGACGATCGGGTTCCCGAAGCGCTGCGAGTAGCTCTGCCACCGTTTGGCGCCCGTGGTATTGCCGGTCAGATCCTGCGCGAAGGCCGTGAAGGTGGGATAGCTATAGGTCCCGTTCTGGTTGCGGAGGACGTTGTTGTAATCGCGGGCGGTGACGAAGTCGCCACCGAACTTGACGGTGTGCTTGCCAACGGTCCAGGTGAGGTTGTCGGCGATCTGGTGCTTGTTCTCCGACGGGTTCAGCCGCGGATAAGAGTCGGCGACACCCAGGTTGCCCTGGCCCTGCACGGAGATCTGAACACGGCCGGTGAGCGCCGGGATCAGCGATTCGCTGACGTCATCGAACAACCGGTCCTTGAACCAGCCGTAGCGGACTTCGTTGACGATGTTGTTGGTCGGGATATACGTCCACGACGCGCGCCCATAACGGGTGCGGACGGTGGAGTTGGCGTTGTTGCCGACGCCGTTGCCATTGTTCAACACCGCCTGGGTCTGAATGCCGTTCGGCGAAATCCAGCGCAGGTAGTTGAACGAGAGGCTGACCGCGTGGCGTTCCGTCGGGCGGAAGTCCAGCTTGGCAAAGCCGAGCTCAGAGTTGGCTGTGCGGTCCAGAACCTGGAACTGACGCTTCAGGAAATCCTGCGCGGCAGAGCACTGCGCCGGCGTGGCGGCGCAGGTGCCGACGAACGTGCCGGCGGCGTTGAAAAGCGGCGGCTGGGTGAGCGAGGCCACCAGCGGGAAGTCGCGACGGGTGGCTTCCCCGTTGAAGAAGTAGAAGATCTTGTCTTTTTTGATCGGGCCGCCGATGGAGCCGCCGAACTGGTCGCGGCGCTCTTTGGGATTGACGGTGGCGTACGGGTCGCGGGCGTTGAAGTCCTGGTTGCGGAAGAACCAGTAGCCGGTGCCGTGGAGGTTGTTGCCACCGGAGCGGGTCACCGTGTTGATGACGCCACCGGAGGCGCGCCCGAATTCAGCGGAGTAGCCGTTGGTCAGCACCTGGAACTCCTGGACGGCGTCCTGGGATATCTGGCTGCTGATGCGGGTGCGGCCGGCGTTCTCGTTATAGAAGTTATTGGTCGTGTCGTTGCCATCGGTGAGGAAGGCGTTGCCGCCGGCGATGCCGCGGAAACTGATCAGACCGAACGTGCCATCGGCGACAACGGCGGGCGTCAGGAGCGCGAAGGCGTCCACGCGGCGGCCGTTGATCGGCAGTTCCTGAATCTGCTTGGAGTTGACCACCTGGGAAATACCGGTCTTGGTGGATTCGACGATCGGCGCGGCATCGGAAACTTCCACCTGCGTGGCGGCGCCGGCAACGGCCAGCGGCACGTTCATGTTGACGTTCTGTCCAACCTGAACTTCGATGTCCTTCATTTCGAAATCCTGGAAGCCGGTCTTGTTCACACGGACGGCGTACCCCGAAGCAGGAACGAGGGCCGGCGCGGCAAAGATGCCGGCATCATTGGAAGTAAGAGTGCGGCGAATGCCCTTGGAGGCGTTTTCAACGATTACATTGGCGGATGGGACAACGGCACCCGAAGCGTCGCGAACGACACCGGAGATACCGCCGAACCCAGCAACGGCCTGCGCGAGAAGTCCCGCGGGCAGGCAGAGGAGTAGCAGGGCTACGACCAGGC
>CAMATG010000576.1 GCA_945860645.1 Candidatus Sulfopaludibacter sp. SbA3
CGTTCGCGAGGCTCCGCCTTGCCCCGATCTGTCGTGCCGCGAAGTCAAGGCCGCCGTCTTAACCCGCGCCCCCCTCATTCTCCTCCACCGCCATCTCATCGACGAAGCCCTCGCCCTTCGCGATGGCGTCGACCTCGCCGAAGCTATCCTCGCCGAGGATCCCGGCAACGGTAGCGCCCTCACCAGTCTCCGCTCCGGCCTCCGCTCCCTCGGTTGGCTTCTCGATCATACTGGGCGGCTGCAGGAGTGCCTTCCCGTCCTCCGCCGGTACCTCGAAGTCTCCGTGGTCTCCGGTCGCGATCCCGGCGCCGTCGAGAATCTCCTCTCCGAGGCCCTCGCCTGTAGCGGCCTCGGCCGCCTGCTCATGCGCATGAACCGGCTCCAGGAAGCCCTGGGCTACTTCGAACGGCAGGTCGAGATCGTCTCCCATCCCCGCACCGAAAACGTCTACTGGTTCATGCGCCAAACCGAGGCCTATCAGGATCTCGGCCGACTGCGCCTCCGCATGGGCCAGCCCGAAGCCGCCCGCGCCGAGTTCGCCAATGGCTCCGCCGCCGCTGCCACCTTCCTCGCCAAAACCGGTAGCGCCCGCGCCAAGGCCATTCAGGCGGAACTGCACTTCTTCCACGGTGACTCCCTCCTCCCCGTCGACAAACCCACCGGTTGCGCTCTCATCCGGCGTAGCCTCGACCAGTACGATGAACTCGCTAAAGCCGCCGGCACCCAAAGCCCCGAATGGAAGCCCACCTACGACGAGGCCGTCATCATCTTCCGCAAAGGCTGCCCCGCGGCCAAGTCTGCTAGTGCGCCCCGCTCACCTGTACGAATCCAGGCAACAACTGCTTTACCACACGTCCGGCCTGTAGGTCTTCCCTCGTCGCCAGCGTCGCCGGCAAGTCCTGCCGCCCCGCCACCGTCTCCCCGCTCAGCTTCCTCGTAATCGCCTTCACCGAGTCATACCCCATCCGGAACGGATCCTGCAGCACCAGCGAATCAATCCAGCCCTCTTTCAAATCCGCAATCAGCGCGTCCGAAGCATCAAACCCCACCAGCTTCACCTTCCGGTTCCCCCTGCTCTTCAACGCCTGCACCGCCCCGGACAAGCTCGATTCGTTATCCGCAAACAGCCCCGCCAAATCCGGATGCGCCGTCATCATGTTCTCCGTCACCGCCATCGCCTTCGCCCGGTCGGCCATGCCGAACTGTAACCCCACCATCTCAATCCCCGGAAACTTCGCTTTCAACTCCTCCAGAAATCCGTCCTCCCGCTCCATCGTCGACGCACTGCCCGCCATAAACCCAATCACACCCACCTTCCCCTTCCCACCCAGAACCTCGCCAATCCGGCGCGCCGCCATCCGCCCGCCCTCTCTGTTGTCGGTGGCGATGTAGGCCACCCGGTTCGCCGTGTCCACATCGGAATCGTAGATCACCGTCGGTATGCCAGCCGCGGACGCGCGGTCCACGATGTTCACGAGAGCCTTCTTATCCACCGGCGCCAGCGCAATCCCCGCCAGCTTCCGGTTTACCATGGATTCAATAATGTCCTGCTGCCGCTTGGCGTCAATTTCCAGCGCGGGCGCGTTCCATTCCACCGAATAACCGGCCTCCGCCGCGGCCTTCTCCGCCCCTGCCTTCACCGTCAACCAGAAGATGTGGTTAGCGCCTTTGGGCACCACGCCGATCACTTTGTTGTCGGTCTTCTGGCAAGCGGAAAGAAGAAGGAGCGGAAGCAACAGGGCCGGAGCGAATCGCATGGTAGGTTTATTCTATATGGCGTTTGTGAAGGCCGCGTCGCTGGCCAAGTTGACCCCCGGTGCCCTCCTCGAATTCCGCAACGGCGCCCAGCAGTTCGCCCTCTGCAACGTGGCCGGAGAAATCCACGTCCTCGAAAACCACTGCCCCCACCGCGGCGGCCCGTTGGCGCAGGGGGCCCTCCACGGCAACATGGTCGTCTGCCCCTGGCACGCCTGGGAGTTCGATTGCACCACCGGCGCCTGCGATTTCAACCCGGAGATCGTCGTCCGCCGCTACCCGGTGAAAGTGGAAGGCGACGACGTTCTGATCGACGTCGATACCAACCTCTAAGTGCCCGAACTACCCGAAGTCGAAACCATCGTCCGCGCGCTCGCGCCAAGAATCACCGGCCGCAAAGTGCTGTCGGCGGAGTTCTTCACCCCCAGAGTCATGCGCGGCGCCCCGGAGCCGGGCCTCGCTGGCCACACCGTCCAAGCGGTCACCCGCCACGGCAAACACATCTTGCTAAAGTTCGACCACGGCACGTTAGCCATCCACTTAGGCATGACCGGCAAAGTGCTAATCGATGGCGACCCCACCCCCTACCTCCGCGCCGAATTCGTACTGAGCGGATGCCGTCTGTTGTTCGACGATATCCGTCAATTCGGCAGGATGGCGTGGAGCCAGACTCTGCCAGAAAACGTAGCCCGCCTGGGCCCCGACCCTCTGGAGATCACCGCCCAAGAGTTCGCCGCCCGTCTCCAACAAAAGCGAGGCCGCATCAAATCCGTACTCTTAAACCAGACGTTCGTCCGAGGCCTGGGCAACATTTACGTCGACGAAGCCCTCCACCGCGCCGGCATCCACCCCCTAGCCGAAGGCATCACAAAAAAGCGAGCCCAAACCCTTCACAAAGAGATCGTAGAAATCCTGGAGCAAGCCATAGCGAGCGGCGGCTCATCGATTTCGGACTATGTGGATACAGAGGGGCGCAAGGGATCCTTCCAGGACAGCCACCGGGTATACGGCAGGGAAGGGGAGCCATGCCGGGCATGCGGAACCGAAATCCAGCGCATCGTGGTAACGCAAAGAGGCACCCATTTCTGTCCAAAGTGCCAGCGAGTGTGACAGAGCGCCCCGACCTTGGTATAATAAAAGTTCTCGGGCCACCCTAGCTCAGTTGGTAGAGCACCTGATTCGTAATCAGGATGTCGCGAGTTCGACTCTCGCGGGTGGCTCCAGATAAAATTCAAGTTCGACCGGCCCGCCTCTGGCGGGTCTTCTTTTTTGTTGCCATTCCGGGCATCAGGAGGCCTTCCGACTCGGCATCACTAAGACAATCCCCCCTTCAACTCACGACAATGAATCCTCCTCCTCCCTCCTCACTCGCGCCCAAACGTGCGTAAACTCCGCCCCAAAAAAGAAAATCTGCGCCGAATAATACACCCACACCGTCAACACCATCAACGACCCCGCCGCCCCATACGCCGACCCCACACTCGCCTTCCCCAAATACAACCCAATCAGCGTCTTCCCCAACGTAAACAACAACGCCGTCACCACCGACCCTGCCACCACATCCCGCCACGGCACCGTCTCATCCGGAATATACCGGAACATCAACGCAAACAACCCCGCAATACTCACCAGCGAAACCCCAAAATTGAAAGCCTCCAACACCCCCGCCGGAACCGGCAATGCCGTCCCCCAAAAGCTCCCAATCGCCGCCAGCGTCGCGCTGAAAACCAGCGTCACCATCAACAAAAATCCAATCGCCAACACCATCCCAAACGAAAACAGGCTCTCCCGCACCATCCGGTAAAAACTCATCGTCTGGTCGTTCCCGCTCCCCGCAATCCGGTTCAACGCCGCCCGCAACTCCGAAAATACCCCCGAAGCCCCGAAAAGCAGCGTCAACACGCTCACCGTCGACGCAAAAATCCCCGACGCCGGCTGCCTCGCCGACTCCAGTATCCCCTCCACCAACTGCCGCCCCTCATGCCCCACCATCTCCTGCACCTGGTATAGCAACTCGTTCTGCGCCGACGTCCGGTCAAACACCAACGCCGCAATGGCCACCGCTAACAGCACCAGCGGCGACATCGACAAAATCGTATAAAAAGCCAGCGCCGCGCCCAGCCGGGGCGCATCGTGCGCGACCCAATTCTCCGCGGTCTTTTGCAGACTCGGCCACAGATTCGCTAAGCGCATCCCGCCCCCATCAATAGATAGCAAAACACACCGTTCTGTTTCATTAGAAATGCGTAGGAAACGAACTCCCGCTGTACCGCATCCACAATAGGTCGGAGGACACTATGCGAATTCGAATCATTCTATCGATTGCCGTAGCCAGCATATGCGCCGCCGCGGACCTCACCCAGGGCCTGGAAAAATTCCGCGCCCGTGACTACGCCGCCGCCGAAAAGGAACTCCGCGCCGTCGTCGACGACGACCCGCAGAACACCGAAGCCCTCCGCGTCCTCGGCCTCGCCCTCGTCCGCCAAGGCAAGGGCGAAGAAGCCCTCCCCTTTCTCGAAAAGGCCGCCACCGCCAGTCCCGATTCCCCCGATGTCCAACTCGCCCACGCCGCCGCCCTCGCCGCCGAGAAACAATACGATAAGGCCGCCGAACTCGTAGACGCCGCCGCCGCCAAACAGGCCGACCACTCCGAACTTCCCTACTACCGCGGCATGCTCGCCGTCCTCAAAAAACAGTACAAAGAAGCAGTCCCCCAACTGGAAACCGCCATCAAACAGGACGCCGAAAACGCCTACGCCTACTACTACGCCGGCCTCGCCTACAGCAACACCAAACGGCCCGACAAGATGGTCGAATCCTTCAATAACTTCCTTCGCCTCGAACCAAAAGCCCCCGAAGCCGCCAAAGTCCGATCGTTCCTGAAGT
>CAMATG010000577.1 GCA_945860645.1 Candidatus Sulfopaludibacter sp. SbA3
TGGGCTCACGATGGCTCCTTGGTGCCTTCAATTGGGTTGGTTGTGACAACCTTTTTGAGTGTGAGCCGCTTGGACTCCTCCGCCGGGATTCTGTTCAGTGTTTTCGGGGATGCTCGGGCGGGGCTACCGCGGAGCGGTTTCGTTCAATGAGTTTTTGCAGTCCCTGTGTTTCTGAAAATGAGGTCTTTTCGGAGGCTATTCCGGCGTGGAATCCGCGTCGGAACTGGGCGCGGACTGGAGTCCCAGGACGCCACGGAGGTAATCGATGCCGGGAACGGTGATCGCCATGCGGCTTTTATCGTCCATTTCGATTACTTTCGTGGTCTTCATGTACGACATGACGAACGTGGCGCCTTCGCGCTCCACACCGAGGTGCCTTTCCATATCCAGGATGGAGATGAACCCGCCGTTCGGATTTAGCTTCTTGCGCCGGTACAAAAGGCCGAGAATTCTTTGTATCAGTACTTCATCGGCAAGCAATTCGGCGCGCAGATCGGCGAGTTCCGCTTCCTCCTGCATGCCAACGACCGCGGGCGTTAACGGTTTTGCCGGTTCGGGGGCTGCCGAGGGCGCTTTTTGTTCCACGGCGACGGCGGTAGCGGTCGCGGCGAGGGAGGCGGTGGCTGAGGCTGCCTCGGCGGCAGCGGCGGATTCGGCGACGGCGCGGGCATGGGTCGTCGATCTCGCGCGCTTCAACAGGGAAAGCAGATCTACCGATTCAAGTGCCATGATCAGATAGATCGGCAAAAAAAAGGGCGGGCTTTAGGGCCCGCCCTCAGTAAGACTCCGCATTTACACCAAGGCTTCGCGGAGGGCGCCCAGGAGCAGGTCGACGTTGTCCGCCGTGGAGCCTTCGCCCATCAGGCCGATGCGGAACACCTGGCCGGCGAGCGGGCCGAAACCACCTTGAATTTCAATACCATGGCGCTCCATGAGCTTCTTGCGCACGTCGAGGTCGTTGACCCCGGCCGGCACTTTCGGCGTGTGGAGGGCCCACATGCGGGAGCCCGGCTTAACCAGCATTTCCATGCCGAGCGCTTCCAGACCGGCCACGAGCTTCTCGTGGTTGGCCTTGTGGCGGGCATAACGCGCTTCCACTCCCTCTTCGAGCACCAGGTTCAGTCCTTCGCGGAGGGCGTAGAACATGGTGATGGGGGCGGTGTGGTGGTAGCGGTGGGCGCCTTCATAGTATTCGGCCAGCAGTTTCAGGTCGAGATACCAGGAGTGGTTTACGGTAGTCCGTGCCTTCAGTCGTTCCATGGCGAGCGGGGAGCAGGAGATGGGCGACAGGCCGGGAGGGCAGGAGAGCCCTTTCTGGGTGCAGCTGTAGGCGACGTCGATCCCGGTGGCGTCGAGGTTGATGGGCATGGTGCCGAGCGAGGTGACGCAGTCGGCGATGGTGAGGGCGCCCACTTCGTGCGCGGCGGCGCAAATGGCTTCGCCAGGCGTCCACACCCCGGTGGAGGTTTCGCCGTGCACAAAGGCGACGGCCTGCGGTTTTTCGGAGCGGATGAATTCGACGGCGGCGGCTTCGTCGATGCCCTGACCCCAGGGAGTGGAGAACGGGACAACGGTGGCGCCCTGGCGGCGGCCCATCTCGATCATGCGGTCAGCAAAGAAGCCGCCTGCGAAGACGACAAACTTCGATCCGGGCTCGACGAAGTTCGAGATGGCGGCTTCCATCCCGGCGCTGCCGGTGCCGGAGATGGCCATGGTGAAGGCGTTGGTGGTACCGTATGCGGCCTGGAGACCGGCACGAATTTCTTCGTTGACCTGGAAGAAAAAGGGATCAAGGTGTCCGACGATGGACTTGCCCATTGCCTCATACACGCGGGGGGCGACGAGGGAAGGTCCAGGGCCGAACAGCAGGCGCTTGGGCGGCGCTAACGGAGCGAATGAAGACGACATCCACCTAGTTTACCCTAGGCGAAGTAGCCTGCTCATCCCGTTGACGCGCTGTTGGGCGAACTTCGCGAGGCTCTGCGTACATGCATCAGGCTGCGATGGGAGACTCCACCGGGGCCGGCAAACGACCTCAACGAAGGGGTTTTGTAGCCTCGCAAGCTGGCGGGTCTCTGACTAGAAGTGCTTGCGCTTACCCCGACGCGCCTCCGGGAGCTGGGAGATAACCCGTTTGCCCCTGGTGCTGTTCGGGGGAAAGGCCGGCGAAGTAGGGGTTCTGGAACCCCGTTGGCTGGCGGTGCGCCGGGTGGCCGAGGCGCCGGGAAGCGGTTGAGCGTACCCGTCTCGTTTACCTTAGTAGAAGTGCTTGCTCTTCCTGTTGACGCGCTGTTGGGCGAACTTCGCGCGGCTCTTCGTACATGCCCCTGTCTGGTTTTGGAGGCTCCTCCAGGAGCCGGGAAAACGACACGTGTGCCTCCGGCGCTACTGACGGAAACGACGGGCGAAGTATGGGTTTTGGAGCCGCGAAGGCTGGCGGCGCGGCTGGCGGCGCGCCGCGCGGCCGAGGAGATGGGGGAGCGGCTGGGGGAAACGGTCGGCTACCAGGTTCGTTTTGACGAGGTGGCGGGCCCCAAAACCCGGCTTCGATTTCTGACCGAGGGGGTGCTGACCCGGCGCCTGCTCTCCGATCCGCAACTGCGAAGTGTTGGCGTCGTCGTGCTGGACGAGTTCCATGAGCGTCACTTAGATGGCGATCTGGCGTTGGCGCTGCTGTTGCAACTGCAACGAACCCGGCGGCCGGATTTGAAGCTGGTCGTCATGTCGGCAACGCTCGACGCGGCGCCGATCGCCGCGCACCTTGGCAACGCACCGATCCTGCGCAGCGACGGGAAGCTGCATCCGATCGCCGTGGAATGGACGCCGGAGACCGGGGCCGTGCTGGAGGAGCGCGTGGCGCTGGGGGTGGAGCGATTGGCGCGCCAGGGGCTGACCGGGGACGTGCTGGTGTTTTTGCCGGGAGCCTTTGAGATGCGCCGCGCGGGGCGGGCGCTGGAGCGGGTGGCGGATGCGCATAACCTGATCGTGACGCAGCTGCACGGGGACCTCTCGCCGGAGGAGCAGGACCGGGCGCTGGCGCCGGCATCGCGTCGGAAGGTGATCCTTTCGACCAACGTCGCGGAAAGCTCGGTGACGATTGAAGGCGTGACGGCGGTAGTGGATAGCGGACTGGCGCGAGTGGCGGTAGACTCCCCGTGGACCGGGATTCCGACGCTGCAGGTGGCCCGGGTGAGCCAGGCTTCGGCCACACAGCGGGCGGGCCGCGCGGGCCGGACGGCGCCAGGCCGGGTGATCCGGCTGTACACGCAGGAGGAGTTTGTGCGGCGGCCCGGACAGGACCCGCCGGAGATTGAGCGGCGGGAGTTAACGCAGCTGCTGTTGGAGTTGCATGGCTGCGGCATTGCCGATGCAACGTCTTTGCCATGGTTGACGCCGCCGCCGGGGGCTTCGCTTGGTGCCGCGGAGGGATTGTTGGAACGGCTGGGCGCGGTTGAGGCCGGGAGGCTGACGGCGATGGGGCGACGGATGACGCAGTTGCCGTTGCATCCGCGGCTGGCGCGCCTGGTGCTGGAGGCGGATGCGCGGGGCGCCGGCGAGGAGGGCGCACGGGCGGCGGCGGTGTTGAGCGCGGGGGAACGGCTGGACGGAGCGGCGCGACACCACGTGGACTCCGACCTCTCTTTCCTGATGGAGCAACGCTGGCAACCGCACACCTCCCGCATGGTGGAACAGATCCGGCGGGCGGCGCGGTTGAACTCGCGGCGCAGCGCGGACGAGACGGGATTGCTGATGGCGGTGGTGGCGGCGTTCTCTGACCGGTTGGGCCGGAAGAAGCCAAACGGAGAGATTCTGCTGGCTGGCGGTGGCGCGGCGCAGCTGGCCGATTCTTCCGGGGTGCGGGATTCTTCGTTGTTGGTCGCGCTGGATATTGAATACCGGAAAGACCGGGGCCAGCCGCTGATCCGGCTGGCGAGCAAAGTGGATCCGAACTGGTTGCTGGATCTGTTTCCGGACCGGTTGGATTCGCGGGATGGAGTGGAGTGGAACAAGGCGGCGGAGCGCGTAGAGAGTGTCAGTGCTTTGACGTTTGATGGTTTTGTGATTGAAGAGTCCCGAAGCGGCGCGGTGGATATGGAACTGGCGGCGCGGCTGTTGGCGGAGAAGGCGGTGGAGGCTGGGTTGGCGTTGTTTGCGGGGGAGGAAGCGGTAGCGGGGTTGTTTGCACGATGGCGTTTCGCAGTGGCGCATGGCGCGCCGCCGGTGCCCGACGAGGCGGCGGAGCGGAAGGCGTTGGAATCGGCGTGTTATGGCAGCAAGTCTTTTGCGGAGTTGCGAACGCTGCTCGGTGACGGCGGGCTGGAACGGGTGTTATTGAACGACTTGCCGCCGGGGCAACGGGACTTACTGAATCAATTGGCGCCGGAACGCATTCAATTGCCGAATGGCCGGACCGCCAAGGTGCAGTACGTGGATGGCCAGCCGCCGGCGGTGGCTTCGCGGTTACAGGATTTCTTCGGCATGCGGGAGACTCCGCGGGTGGCTGGCGGGCGGGTGAACGTGGTTGTTCACTTACTGGCGCCCAATTACCGGCCGGTGCAAATGACGCAGGATCTGGCAGGTTTCTGGGAACGGCTGTATCCGCAGGTCCGTAAGGAACTTGGACGGCGTTATCCGCG
>CAMATG010000578.1 GCA_945860645.1 Candidatus Sulfopaludibacter sp. SbA3
GGGAAACTCCGGCGTCTCCAATCTGGGCGATTTCAAAGGCGCCGTCACCAGCTATCACAAGTCCCTGGAATGGCACCGGAAACTGAAGCAGACTCCCGAAGACCGCCTTGCCGAAGTGGAAACCACCATGAAGCTGGCACGCTCGTTGAAGTGGGTCGAACGCATTCCCGAAGCCGAGGCCAACTTCGCCGCAGCCGATCGGAAGCTCATCGCGCTCAAACCGCTCTGGCCCGCCGAAAAGCAATCCGTCCTCGTCGTCTACCGTTCCAACCTCGTGCGTGGCTGGAGTGAGCATCTGCAATTTCTCGGCAAACACGACAAGCCCCGTGAACTGCTCGCCGAATCGGTCGCCGATCTACAAAAGGCCCTTCGCAAGGAGCCCACAAACATCCGCCTCCGCCGCGGGCTTGCCGCTGACGCCATCGCTCTTGGCCGCAGCCAAATGGAGCTCGGTGAATGGCGCGAGTCCATCCGCAGCAGCGAACTGGCGCTTACCACCGTTCGCGAAATGCTCGGCCCTAACCCGCCCACCCGCGAAACCAGCCGCATTCATCCCCCAGGAATCCAACTCGCCGAAGTCCTTTTCCGCGCGCCGGCTCCGTGGACGGACGTCCCGCGCGCACTCGTCCTCGACCGCGAACTCATCGCCATTGCCGAAAAACTCGTGTCCGTTGATCCCGCCAACGGCCGCTATCGATTCCTCCTCGCCAATGTCCTCTCCGGCCATGGTGAACACCTGCGCGCCAGTTGGCGGTGGCCCGAAGCGCTTTCATTCTATGACCGTGCTGTTACCGAAGCCGAAGCCGTGCTCGTCAAAGCCCCTGATAACGCCTACTATCAGGACATGCTCGGCACCGCCATCGCTCTCCGCGGTCAGCTCCGCTTCGACATGCACGACGATCAACCAGCCCAAGCCGATCTCACTCGCGGCGCCGCCATTCTCGAAAAAGGCGTTACCGCCGGTCGCCACTTCCTCGATCCCCAATTCCATTTCGCCAAAGACTACCTCGCCATCCTCGCCCGCGAACGCAAATAGAATATAGCCATGGCCCAACGCCTCGCCCCGCTCCGACGCGATCTCGACTTCTTCCCCTCGCCGGACCGCGAGCACCCCGGCCTCGTCGTCCAGGACCGCAACCGCTTCTCCGACCACCAGCTCGTCATCCCCCCGCTCCTCGTCCAGGTCCTCGACATGTTCGACGGCCAGAATACCGATCTCGATCTCCGTGTCGCCCTCACCCGCCTCACCGGCGAAGTCGACACGGCCGACGTCGCCAATCAGCTCCAATCCGCCCTCACCCAGGCCGGCTTCCTCGAAGACGACAACTTCGAAGCTATGCGCGACGAACGCCTCCGCGACTGGCGCGCCGCCGACGTCCTCCCCCACTCCCACTCCGGCCCGCCAAACTACTCCGACGACCCCGTCGCCCTCCGCACCGAATTCGACTCCTGGTTCAACGCCGTCCCCACGCCCAACGCCCAACCCCTCCGCGCCATCGCCAGCCCCCACGCCAGCCCCGGCGCCGCCAAACGCTCCTACGCCAACGCCTACAAAGCTCTCGCCGAGTCCATCTCAAAGGAACAAGCCGCCGACAAAACCTTTGTCATCCTCGGCACCTCCCACTACGGCGACATGGACCGCCTCGGCGCCACCCGCAAGGACTTCCAAACCCCCGTCGGCCGCGCCCGCGTCAACCAGACCCTCCTCCAGGAACTCAAACAAACCGCCGGCCCCGGCCTCAGCGACGAGGACTACTTCTTCTCCATCGAACACTCCGTCGAGTTCCAGGTCGTCTTCCTGCAGTATCTCTACGGCCCCGACGTGAAAATCCTCCCTCTCCTCTGCGGCTCCTACGCGCGCAGCATCTACCGCGGCGGCGCGCCCGAAAAATCAGACGAAGTCCGCCAATACATCGACGCTCTGAAATCCCTCGAAGCTCGTCACGGCTCCAACCTCGTCTGGGTCCTCGGCGTCGACATGGCCCACGTCGGCAAACGCTACGACGACGACCGCCCCTACACCGCCAACGCAGGCGCCATGGTCGAAATCGAAGCCAAGGACCGCAGCCGCATCGCCTCCATCAACGAAGGCGATACCGGTATGTTCTGGGACCAGATCCAGGAGAATCAGGACCCCTTGAAATGGTGCGGTTCGGCCCCCTTCTACACCTTCCTCCGCGCCATGCCCTCCGCCCGCGGCGAACTCCTCGACTACGAACATTGGCAAATTGACCCGCAAAGTGTCGTCACCTATGGCGCCATGCGCTTTGCCTAGGCCTATACTGGTCGAATGAAGACCTCGCGCCGCAATCTACTGAAATCCCTGCCCGCCGCCGCCACCGTAGCCACCACGGCCACCGCCGCCGCACCCGCGGCCATGGCCGCCGTCCCCGATGTCTACACCGCCCTCGGCGTCCGCCCCATCATTAACGCGCGCGGTACCTTCACCATCATCAGCGGCTCCACCATGCTCGCCGAAGCCCGCAACGCCATGGCCGGCGCCTCCCAGCGCTACGTCCACATGGATGAACTCATGGACGCCGCCGGCGCCAAACTAGCCCAATTGACCGGTGCCGAATGGGGCATGGTCACCAACGGTTGCTCCGCCGCCATCACCCACGGCACCGCCGCCTGCGTCGCCGGTGGCAACCCCGATCTCCACGTCCGCATCCCTGACCTCCGCGGCTTCGCCAAAGACGAAGTCATCGTCCCCACCCACTCCCGCAACGTCTATGACGCCGCCATCCGCGCCGTCGGTGTCCGCATCATTGAAGTGGCCACCGCCGAAGAACTCGAACTCGCCATCGGCCCCCGCACGGCCATGATCTACATCCTCGCCGGCCCCAACGCCGAGCAGGGCCCGCTCGCCTTTGAAAAACTCGTCAAAGTCGCCGCCCCGCACAACGTGCCCATCATGGTCGACGCCGCCGCCGAAGTCCTCACCGTCCCCAATTTCCACCTCAAGCGCGGCGCCACGCTCGTCACCTACTCCGGCGGTAAGTGCATCCGCGGACCCCAAACCGCCGGCCTCCTCCTCGGCAAAAAATCCATCGTCCAGGCCGCCTGGGTCCACAGCGCCCCCCACCACGGCTTCGCCCGCTCCCTCAAAATCGGCAAAGAAGAAACCATGGGCATGCTGGCCGCCGTCGAAATGTGGACCAAGCGCGACCACAAGGCCGAATGGCAGACCTGGCTCACCTGGCTCAATACCGTCAAAACCCGCCTATCCGCCATCAAGCACCTCGACCTCAAAATCGAAGAGCCCAACGAACTCTCCAACCACACGCCTTCTCTCCAAGTCCGCTGGGACGTCAACAAATTCGGCACCACCGGCATCGAAATGGGCCAGATGCTCATGGCCGGCGAACCGCGTATGACCGTCGCCACCGCCCGCAACGGCGTCAACGTCGTCGCCTACATGATGGCCCCCGGCGATGCCGAACTCGTCGCCGAAGGCCTCCTCAAACAGCTCTCCGCGCTCAAGGAAAAGCCCGCCAAAACCCCCGCCGCCCCGGCCCACGATCTCTCCGGCCGCTGGTCGGTCAAGATCAGTTTCCTCAACGGCTCCACCACCCATCACTTCGACCTGCTCCACAAAACGGCCGACCTCTCCGGCACCCACCAAGGCGATTTCGCCTCCCGCCCCCTCAACGGCAAAGTGGATGGATCGAGCGTCGATTTCGCCAGCTCCCTCAACGAAAGCCACGGCGATTCGCTCCAATACCGCTTCACCGGTTCCGCCGCGAGCGCCGACGAAATGTCCGGCTCGCTCGACATGGGCGAGTACCGCAAAGCCACCTGGACTGCAAAACGGGCCGCCACCGGCGGGCGCCGCGGCTAACAGGGCGGGGATCTAACGGATGTCCATGAAAGAGTACGAGATATGGCGGCAAAGCCTGCGCAAACAGCTCGCTGCCGCCGTAACCGAGGCGGAGCCGCTCGCGGTCCAAGGCCGATTCGACGAGGCCGAAAAATTGGTGCGCGCCGTCGACAGCGATATCTATGGATCGGGGGCGCTCGGCCGCATGTTCACGAGCGCTCTGGAGCGCGTTGTGCAAAGTCCCAATCCGGATCGCGCCTTCGCGCAAGCTCTTCATGACCGCGCGCTACGCTGGCGCAGCGCCTGGCCCGGCATCCACACAGCAGAGGAAGCAGCGGCGGAGCGCGCTCATGTCGCGGAGGTGCGGCAGGAACTGGCCGCTCTGCTGCATTCGCTGCCACAGGCTCAGTCATAACCTGGGCCATCAAACAAGTTGTACCCAACCGCGCCATTGATATAATCGCGCCAGCGTGCGATTCTTTCTCCTCTGCATCACCCTCAGCGCGGCCGCCCAGGACTTCCAATCCGAAGTGCGGCCGCTGCTCCAAAAACGTTGTGCCCCCTGCCATACCGACGCTGTCCGCACCGCCGGCCTTTCCATCCAATCGCTCGAATCCATCGGCCCCCGCGCCCCCCGCATCCTCGCCGCTGTCCAGCAAACCGGCGACCTCAAAATGCCCCCCAAAGGCAAACTCCCGCCCGAAGAAATCCAAATCATCGAACGCTGGGCCAAGGCCAATTCCACCCACTGGGCCTTCGTCAAACCCCAACGCCCCACCGGCACAATCGATAAACTCATCCAGAAATCCGGCCT
>CAMATG010000579.1 GCA_945860645.1 Candidatus Sulfopaludibacter sp. SbA3
CGGATGGCTTCGGCGGGGAGGCGGACGCGGGGGCCTCGGGCGAGGAGGCGATTTTCGGGGTCGCGGACGAGGAGTTCCGCCGGGGCTGTGGAGGCCTGCCGGTAGGCGGCGGAGGTGACCATGAGGCGGACGAGGTGTTTTACGTCCCAGTTGGAGCGGACGAATTCGGTGGCGAGCCAGTCGAGGAGTTCGGGGTGGGAAGGTGTTTCGCCCTGGACGCCGAAGTCCTCTGTGGTCTTGACGAGGCCGATGCCGAACATGGTCTGCCAGAGGCGGTTGACGGCGACGCGGGCGGTGAGAGGGTTTTTGCCATCGACCAGCCATTGGGCGAGGCCGAGGCGATTGCGGGGGGCGTCGGGGGCGAGTTGGGGGAGGGGCGAGGGTACTTCGCGCTGGACGGGGTCGCCGGGTTTATCGTAGGCTCCGCGTACGAGGAGGAAGGCGGGTCGCGGGGTGGGGAGGTCCTGCATGACCATGACGGTGGGCAGGGCGCGCCTGAGTTTGTCGAGTTCGAGTTCGAGGGCGGTGAGTTCTTTGGCGGTCGCCTGGAAGTCGGGGGCGGCGCTGTTTGTCAGGCGACCGGTTTCGAGGAAGGCGGCGCGGAGTATGAAGGCCTCCGTTTGTGTCCGGGTTGGCTTCGCGGCGAGTTCGCTTAGCGGATTGCGGATGGCGAGGGCGTCGAGCTCTTCGGGCTTGAGTTGCCGATTGTAGACGCGGAGGTTTTCGAGTTTACCCTTGAAGCGACGTTCGGGGCCCCAGCCTCCGCCGACGAGGAAGGGTTCTTTGAAGGCGGCTCCGGCGTTGCGGAGAGGGCGGTAGAGGGTGGCGTTTTCGATGCGGAGGCGGGCGGGTTTACCGTCGATCCGGGCTGCTACGCCGGTGGCGAGGCGGGAGCCGTCTACCGTCACTGCGATGTGGTGCCACTGGCCGGGCGTGAGGGTTTCTTCGGATTCGAGGCGAATGGCATCGTCGGCCCAAACGCTGGTCAGGTTGAAGTGCAGGTGGCCTTTGTTGAGGTGCAGACCGTAGCCTTTGCCGGTGGGGTTATCGACCATGCGGGACGCGATGCTGCCGTCCGCTTTTTCGTCTGCAAAGAGCCAGGTGGAGAGGGTGAAGGGGTCTGCGATATCAAAGGGGGCGATGTCGCCGGCGTTGAGGGGCGTCTTGCCGTCGAGTTCGGTGGAGATGTTGTAGATGAGGCCGGTGGGCGGGGACCAGCGATCGGTGGGGGTGAGGGTGCTCTCCCAGAGCTTCTGCGCGGTTTGGAGCCGGGGTTCGGCGGCGCGGAGGCGGTCGCGGTGGTTCTGGATTTTGGCTTCGAGGGCGGTGATTTGTTGCTGCTGGGCGGCGGTGGGTGCGGGGGCGAGGGGGGGCGTGTTGCCGTACTTCATGCCGCGGCCGAGTTCGGGGAGGCTGTTGAAGAAGGCGAACATCTGGTAGAAGTCCTTTTGCAGGAGGGGATCGTATTTGTGGTTGTGGCAGCGGGCGCAACCGAGGGTGAGGCCCATGAAGACGGTGGAGGTGGTTTCGACGCGGTCGACGATCTGTTCGACGAAATACTCTTCGGGGACGATGCCGTCTTCGGTATTGATGCGGTGGTTGCGGTTGAAGCCGGTGGCGAGGATTTGTGAGGGCGTGGGGTTGGGGAGGAGGTCGCCGGCGAGTTGTTCGACGACGAACTGGTTGTAGGGTTTGTTGGTGTTGAAGGCGTCGATGACCCAGTCGCGCCAGCGGAACATGTCGCGGGGGCCGTCGTATTGATAGCCGTTGGTGTCGGCGTAGCGGGCGGCGTCGAGCCAGCGGGCGGCCATGCGTTCGCCGTAGCGGGGGGATTTGAGGAGGCGGTCGATTGTTGCTTCGAAGGCGCGGGGGGATTTGTCGTTGAGGAAGGCGTCGAGTTCGGCTGGGGTGGGGGGGAGGCCGGTCAGGTCGAAGGTTGCGCGGCGGAGGAGGAGTTCGCGGGGAGCTGCGGGCTGGGGGGCGAGGTGCTCGCGACCCAAGTTTTCGCGATCCAGGCGGGCGAGGATGAAATTGTCGATTGGGTTGACAGGCCAGGCTTTGGTTGCAGATGAGGGTGTGGGGGGCGTGACGGATTTGGGGGGGAGGAGGGACCAGTGGGACTCCCATTTTGCGCCCTGTTCGATCCAGCGGCGGAGGGTTTCGATTTCGGTGGGGGAGAGGGTGGACTGGGTGTATTTGGGCGGCATCCGCTGCGCGTCGTTGGGGGTGGTGATGCGGGTGAGGAGGATGCTGGCGGCGGGGTTGCCTTCGACTATGGCGTGTTTGCCGTTTCCGAGGTCGGCTTTGGCGAAGGCTTCGCGGTCGAGGCGGAAGGGGACTTTTTTGGTGGCGGCGTCGGGGCCGTGGCAGATGAAGCACTTGTCGGCGAGGATGGGGCGGACGTCTCGATTAAACTCCAGGCGATTGAATTCGACGGTCTGGCTTGCGAGGGGCAGGGCCAGTATGAGCAGGAGCGGGGCGCGACAGAGCATTGCTTTGTATTTTACGGCTTTGCCAGGTGTGCGTGGGGAGGCTGGGATCGGGTGCCGGAGAAACCCGGCAAAACCCGGCGAAATGGGCGTTTTTGAGGTGAAAAACCCGGCGGAATGGGGGTGCTGGAAATGGGGATGTTGTTTGTTTTCAGGCAGATCTGTGGGTTCGTTTGATGAAAAACATATTTTGGGCGTTTCGAGGGGGTGGGTCAAGCGGTTTGGCTCTGGATTTTGCGTTGTGTTCTTCATCTCGATTGAATTGGAGCACGGGGGGCGTGCAGGATGGGCCGGGTGGGCGTGTAAGTGGTTGATTCTGTGGGAAAGATTGTTTGCGGAAATCGGTGATCCGACTTCCGGTTCCTTTTGGATCGGGCTGGAGAGGGATTTTAGCGGTGGCTGAGGGTTGGCTCTGGTGTGGGCGAGCCGCGCAGCAGGGCCGCCGTGCTGAGATCTTCATCGAGGTCCGGCCAATGGAGGCCGAAGCCTGCGCTGCTGATCCGCCAGTTTTTTCGTTGGGATTCCGTGGCGTCAAGGAGCCGTGGGTACCAGACGAGGGGGACGATGATGGTTCGCCCGTCGATCAGGTCTACGGCGAGAGTATCGGGTGTGAAGTAAACGTTCTTGACTCGTTCTCCAGGTCTAATTTCCGAACCGTACATTTCTACCTCCATGAGCCATGCCTCCATCAGTGTTCTCTCGTGTTCCGTCAGTAGTTGCTGTACGCGCCGGAGTTCCGCACCCTGGATCGATCAGACCGAAGCCGAGGTTGAGTGCCAGACGTGGGTGGAAGGGAGATCTCATGCATCACTCCCAGGTACAGTTCTTGAATCCAAGGCTCTTGGCGTTCTCTGACACTGCGCGCCTGATCTGATCGGACGCACCTGCCGGAAAATCGGCGCTGATCTCCACAGTGATCCGAAGCTCAGCCTGGGGATCGGCGGCAAGATTACTGATGATCTCTTCTGCCAATTCGACGAGCCGCAGTTTCGCTGTCGTTGCGTTCACTTCGACCGAGCCGTGAAAAGCTCTTGGCTTACGGGCTGTAGGAGCAGAAACCGGAACTGCCCCGACCACGGGCGGCGAAAGCGTGAATTCACCACCAACAACTGCGACGGGTGCCGGAGCACCTTCAGTAACGGTCTCTATCGGCTTCACCGCAACACGAAGGCTGACTTCATACTGTTTCGCGGCTGCTGGCTCGATCAACAACAGCGTGTCATCGAGTTGAACATTCGGGTTGCCGAGGTTGAAGCCGTCGAACTTCCCGTCATGCTGCCCATAGGCGGTGCCGAAGAAGTCCTCGCTGCCGGCACCTTTGACAATGGCCTGCTCCAGAACGGCGCGACTCTTCAGGCGCGGTAAGTAGATATAGCGAAGCGTATCTTCCCAGAAAGCCATCGCGCCGAAGGCTGGTTTGTCGGCTTTCCAGTAAAGAGCCTGCATTCTGGTCCGCAAATGAATCGGGGACCAGGTGACGATCACCCACTCGTTATCAACGCAAATCCGTTCAATCTCAGACCCCAACGCCGCACCACTGGTGTTGACGGGAAAAACCTCTACAGTTGGTTTCGCCGCAGTCGGGCTGTCCTGCGAGGGACAGAGCAGCCATTTGTAACATTCACGCGCAACACGCGGCAAAACGTCCTCTGCGGTTTGGAGTTCCTTCGTGGCCTGTTTCGCCTGGAGATTGTCGAGCACGAGACGCATGGCCGCCACGTCGTCCACGATAGATTTCCAGGCCAGTGCGGCCCGGATGCAATCGCGGAACCGCGCGAGAGCACCATGATCGGGCGCGAGAAAGATCAGCCGGTTACCGCGATAGCGGGGTGTGGCCCCGTGACTGCGCACACAGTCCAGGACGCCTTCCGTTGCCAGCCGTGGTTCTTCGCGCGAATAGAATTGCTCCGGTGCCAGAACCACCAGGCGGAGGGCGGCATCGTCAGGCACGTCGCCGTGAGGGGTAAAAATATGCGAGCCATCGAAGAATGTCCCCGCCGCGTTCAGCTTCTTGAGGATCTCTGCCATCCGCCCGCGAACTTCGCTCTTATCATCGAAACGCTTCTTCCGTTCCTCCATCTCGCGCCGCAAGTTGGCGCGGGTATCGAACCAATACCGGGTTCCGTCCTGCGCCTT
>CAMATG010000580.1 GCA_945860645.1 Candidatus Sulfopaludibacter sp. SbA3
CCGCCTCCCCCGGCGGCACGCCATCCGCGACCAACTTCGCGCGGTACCGTTCCGTCGCCACCGCCCACGGCAACGTTCCGTTCCCCGGCGCCTTCCGCCAAGCCAGCAACGAGGCATAAGCCGCGCCCCCATCCACCTGCGCAAGCCCAGCAGCAACAAACAGCAGCAAACAAATCACGCAGCGCAACATGCTCCCAGTGTATAAAGGAACCAAGTATGACCCCGGCCCTCCTCCTCGCGGCGACGGTCCTAATCCGCGGCCCCGAGCTCTACTACGGAGACCCGTTCAACTGCGCCAATCCAGCCGCCAAAAACTGGATCGTCACCATCCACCCCACCACCAAAGCCGAAACAGTCATCTTCGATCAACCCATCGACGGCTTCTGCGTCTTTCAACAAGCCCAACTCTCTCCCGACGGCTCAAAACTCTACCTCAGCATCCCCACCTACGCCACCGCCAACACCCTCGCCATCGTCCAACTCCCCGCCAAAACCATCACCCAAATCCCCGGCGTCAACTTCGTCTACATCATCGAATCCGGCCCTCACCGCGGCGACCTCATCTACCAAAAGCGCGTCCTGAAGTCCGTCGTCACCTACCCCTTCTTCCACGCCCATCCCAACGGTCAGCCGATCCGCGAAATCTCCGAGGAGCAAGACCCGGACCGAGCCCCCATCCTAGCCAAATATCTTCGCCGCATCGGCGGCACGATCACCTTCGACGGCCGCAAGCTGCCCTAACAAATCTCCTCCCCGCAAACAATCCGGTGCCCATCCGGCGTAGTCAACCCAAACTCCAGCAACCCCCACGGCTTATTGGTCGGCCGCGAAGTCACGAGTGCCCCCTTCCCCACAAACTCCTCATACAGTGCATCCACGCCGATCACATTCCAATACGCATAATACGAGTGGTTCCCCAGTTCCCCCGCCGGCCGCTCCCCGACACACTCCCCCAACATCACCCGAAAGCAATCCCGCGTCAGAAAGCTCCACCCCTCCGCACGAATCGGATCCTCCCGAAACCCCAATACATCGACGTAGTACCGAGTCGAAACCGCCAAATCACAAACCGCCAGCACGCACCTAGAATTGACAATGGCCGCCATGCCCAATTCTCTCCCAAACCTAACGCCAATGAACATTCGCGCCAACCGCGCCCTCCATTGAATTCGTGACACCCACTTCCTAATCCGGTAATCTGAAACGAAAGGTATCCACCATGGAAGTCGATCTCAGTCCCGAGCTTGAAAAGCGACTCAACGATCTCGCCATGCAGACCGGCCGGCCGGCCGCTGAGTTGGTCCGGGATGCCGTCTCCGATCTGGTTGATGAACTTGCCGGTACGCGTACCTTGCTCGATCGTCGCTATGACGACATCAAGAGCGGCAAGGTCAAGCTCATTCCGGGCGACCAGATTGAAGCCTACTTCCGCGAAAAAAGCGAGAACGCTCGCCGGCCATGAGCGGCTACGAGTTTCATCCGGAAGCTCGTACTGACCTTGATGAAATTTGGGAGTTCATTCGCGCCGATAACCTGGGCGCCGCTGACCGCGTGATCGCAGAAATCCTCGCCGCCGTTCGCGCACTGGTCCCATTTCCGCATGCGGGCCACCGTCGTCCGGATCTCACCGGCCAGCCGTTGCGGTTCAAGCGGGTCCGAGACTACCTGATTGCCTACACGCCGGATGAAAAGCCGCTATGGGTCATCGCTGTTCTTCATGGCCACCGCAGCCCGCGCACCATGGCCGCCATTCTCAGGGGCCGGGAGAACTAATCTAATAGTGCGCCCCCGTCTGTAAACGGAAAGGGGCCCTTCACTCGGCAAGCGCGCCGACCAGCCTCGACCCACCCGGCACCTTTGCCCGTGTCTCCGCGGATTGCAACCTCAAAAAGGTCCGCCCGTCCTCACTTGCCCACCACGCCGCCTCCTCGCTCTCGTTGGCAAACGCGGGAACTACCACCGTCATCGCCTCGCGCCGCTCCATTTCGTCCCTCCTCAAATCAAACCACGCCACCGCCGACAATCTCCAGAAACCGCCGCGGCGTTACAACTTCAGTTCCCATCCAACGGACTGGAAAATCCCGCACATTCCCCGTCACCAGAAAGGCCGCACCGCTCGCCTGCGCACATTCCAGCAGTACATCGTCGTCCGGGTCGGAACACGCTCGAACAGACATCACGGGCTTTACCCAAAACGCCTTGGTCCTGATGGTCTCCAAAG
Organism: Candidatus Sulfopaludibacter sp. SbA3; assembly: GCA_945860645.1. GTDB lineage: Bacteria > Acidobacteriota > Terriglobia > Bryobacterales > Bryobacteraceae. Next base: position 2,222 of record CAMATG010000580.1, read on the forward strand.
CCGAAACAATCGTCTCCTCCGTCCGGCGCAACCGGGGCCGTCGAATTACCTCTTCGTACTCCGCGAAAACGTTGCCGCTAACACACATCCGGACGGTGCCGTCCAAAGCAAGCAGGAACACTTGAGCCGGAGGGCCAAGGGGTTGGAGTAGCGCCGACACGATGATATTCGTGTCGAGAACCACGCGGATCATTCTCCGTGCAGCGAACCAGCACTCCGCCGATCTCGCCGCGAGGCCGCGATCTCAGCCTCAATTTCATCCATGGACAGTTGATCCAACCCAGCCGACTCCGCGCTCGTCCAGGACTTGCGCAACCAATCCGGTGCCAAATCTCGCTCAAGCACCTGCAACGCATATTGCTCGGCCGACAGCCCCTGCGCCCGGGCCTTCACTTCCAAAGCGTGCACCTCTGCGTCGGGGATGCTGATTGTCAGGTTCATAGCAGTGGTTCTCACATCCTAAAATAGCGGATCGCCGATAGCCTGTGCAAAGCGAAGAAGTGTAGCTCGCCCAATGGCCCAGCCCCTCGCCTGACGCCCCCGCCTACCTACCGCTGCTGCGACATCACCACTCGCAGAATCTGATTGATCCGCGTCGAATAGCCAGCGCCGAACTGCCGGATCCACTCAAAGACATCGGCATCCAAACGCACCGCCACCAGCTTCTTCGGCACGCGCTTAAACTGTGCCAACTGCTTGTCGGAAAGCGCAGGAATATCCGAGTAGTCGATCTGGCCCTCGTCGCCCCGCGCCTGCCGCTTCGCCACGCCGTCGAGCACACCCTTCTGACGCTTAGTCAGTGGCTTGCTCCAAATAGATTCGGCGCTCACGCGGACCGGCTTCCCGGGCTGAGATGATTCGGGTTGTTTCTTCGCCATGCTGACACTCCTCGAAATCAATCTTCGAACTCGTCGAATCGCATGCCAGCGCTACTCGCCATCGGCCGCTCGGTCTTTGCACAGGAAAAGATTCGGATCAGTAAAAACCCGCTACGTAACGAGTCCCTACAGGGCGTCCGGGACATTATGCAGCCGGCGTAACCTCAACCTCTCCGGCCAAACTAGATGGCTCAGGAATCGGATCTCCGAACTCGCGCAGCGTCTCCAAGTGCCCTTCAATTGCCTCTCGAATATTCAACTGCGTCTCTTCCAATGTGCGCCCTGTAGTCATACACCCCGGCAGATCCGGTACGTAGGCAGCCCAATTCGATTGAGCCCGCTCAAAGATCACCGCGTACTTCACCCTCATCGCCGATCCTCCAGTCCTGCCGATTTCAGGATCGACTTAAGCGTCCCGATCGGAATGTCATCGCCCGGATTTCCCGGCACTGTCACGACATGTGGTTTCGTCGAATGTTTGAAGTGGCGATGACTACCCGTTGTTCTCACGTGTCTCCATCCATCGGATTCGATTAACCGAACCAAGTCGCGGACCTTCAATGTTGTCATTTTACAGCGTCTAAGGTGCGGTCCGCCGGGCACTTCCTGGAAATCCGGATCAAATCCGGTCAACTCCAAACGAACTCTCAAATCGGTGACGCCCTCATTGCTACCAGTACGGGGCAAAGTGGCCAGCCCGAAGTAGCGGGTGCTCGATGAAATCGATCACATAGCGAGACTCTTTCATTCGAATCCGCTGTCGGCCCCTGAACGGAGGCGACACTATCGGAGAATGCTACGCAGAATCGATCACAGCGCACCCTTCGAAAGATCCGAATGGCGAGTTGCCGGGCGCCTGTCGGCGGTCTTCCAGGCTTCCAACCTCTGTCTCGTTCGGTTGTGATAACCAGATCTGATTGCTTTAATAGTTTTGGTGCACACCATCAAACTCCCCCCTAAACGTTCCGGTCAGTCAGAGGAGACATGGGATTCAGCGAAGTCCCTTGTTGTCACTGGTGCGAACGGGGCCGGGAAGAGCCGCTTTGGTGTTTGGATCGAAGACCACAACTCGAGTGGCGATGTCCATCGCATCTCGGCCCAGCGTGCGCTGAATCTGCCAGACTTAGTGAATCCGATGCCTCTGGAAAGCGCACAGCGGAGTCTTCACTACGGACGTTATGAAGCGGGTTGGAGTGAGAGCACGTATCGACAGAATAAGTTTAGTAGACGATGGGGGGGACAACCATTTACTCGGATGTTGTCGGACTACGAATTGGTCGTTTCGGCGCTCTTTGCGGACGAAGTCAGACGTAATCGAGATTACACTGTTGCCGCGCAAACCGCCCTCCCTGGCACCCAGCCTCCTGAATGCAAGCTAGTGTAGTGCTTCACACAGACTGAAGATTAAGAGCGGCGGACTTCGCTCGAATGACCTTGGCCAGAATGTCGTTGGCCTTGGCCGTCCAAATGAATGGTTTGGGTTTGGCGTTGTGCTGGTCGACGTACTCGTCGAGGGCATCAAT